>CAMLRJ010000420.1 GCA_946482345.1 uncultured Cellvibrio sp. | reverse complement strand
GCATAGGCGTACAGAATGATTTTTAGCAGGATGGCTGGATCATAAGCTGAACGGCCACCGCTGTCGTTCGAGTATTTTTCGTGAAAAATCGACAGGTCGATATGGTTATCGATTAACTTGTGAAGGGTAAATTCAAAGGTGCCGGGCTGCAGTTGCTCTTCAAAATCAATCACCACCATCGCGCTTTGGCTGTAGTTATATCTTTTGAAGTTTGGCATGGCAGCTATCCCTTGAAGTGATGCCGAATTTTATCAAAAAGTGGCTTATTTTCGGAGTTTTTCTACAGCTTCAACGCCTGGCTCTGGGGCTGCATGGAGCGGAGCGTAATGCAGTCCCCCAGCAGCCACTTGTTAACTGTTTGTTTTCTTCATGGTAATTAGGCCAGCAGTATTCATACCACGTTGCCATGCTCTATTTGTCCAGTACGTTCCTTTTAAAACTGTATTCTCTTCATTAATTATGATCTCTAGCTTTGCTGCCCCGTCAAAAACTCTATCATCTGTTTCTTTAGGAATCGGAACCGATGCTTCGAAAATATAACTCAGATAGAAAGTTCCGGTACGAGGATCTCTATAAAGCTCGCTTTGTATTACCTTGCTTTCTTGGTAACCGTCTAATGACCTCAATGCCAAGTTAAATCCAAACAAATCTGCCTTAATTGTCAACTCCACTTCCTTTGACACTTTGCTGCCATTTTCATCGGTGTAACTTGAGTGCACCTCGCCTAGCCACTTTCCGTTGAGGTTTGGACATACGGTTTTGTGCAGTAGCCCCCCAAGAAATGGGAGCTTCCAGAAAAGCAACCATCCCCATTTCCCAATGACAAATATAACCGCGATAAAAATTAGGGTTATTGGCGTTGAAAGCTTAAAAGAATCACCGAAGTTATCCCAAGAAAGCTCTCCACCATTAGTGCCGATAAGCAGGATCAATGCAGATAGAAATAATGCAGAAAAAATAGCGAGCAATAGCTTTAATAGCCCGAGTTTCGGAAATACCTTCCACATATCTATCTACCTTTAAAATGTTTTTTCCTTGGAGGGTTTCTCAAAGGTCGGGAAAAACCAGTTATGCGAACCTTAACTGCACTCATACCCTTTATATTGCTCTTATCAAGCACTAAGCATTCCATGTAGTGGGTGCCGCTATAACTACAACCTTCGTACCGTTCATCACTTATTGAAAGTACCGAGGTATGCCCAAGATCGTTAACCCTTTTTGCTTCATTATCTTGATTCCTTACAATCCAATGAACCTCGGCAGTTTCACTATAATCAGCTTTATTATCTATTGAAAAATAAAGCTCTTCATCACGAAACACCCTAATCTCATCTTTTACACCACTAGACAGAAGCTTCTTGTTTTTGTCTAGGTGTCGAACTTTAATTTTAGGCGGAACTGTAATTGCAGGAAGATTTGTTTTCTTTGATACCTCATCAATTCTTTCAATAAATGGAGGAAACATGTGCTCAAATGTTGCGCTCCATAGAACGTATTGTTGGAGACTATCATCTGATTTATTTATAAATTCACACGAATTCTTTAATGCCTCTGATCTACTTTTAATTTGTTGATATTCATTATTCTTGAACCCAAACAAATCACCTCCATTACATGGGTTATCTAGCGTGTCATTTGAGATAATATAATTCATCACATTTACGGCGGTTTGAATAAAGGCATCATCGTCATCATCCGCCTCAAAATATAGATCTGCTACCAGTACCGTAATTGCAATTGATGGGATTCTAATGCCATCTTCCTTTCCCTTGATCGCCGTCCACACCTTTAGATACTTGATCATCCTTCGAAGCTGAGCCAAAGATTTTGATGTTAGGCTCGATACTTTTTCATTGAACCAATCTTGAAGCGCTTTTGGGTCACTATCAATCCACTCATCCGCCTGAACCGCGAGCTTACAAGTGCCGGTTTCAGTGTCGTAATAGTAGATAGGTATATCAATATGAAATGATGAAGGATAAATCAGCCGCTCACAGCTCGTTTTACTTTCCCCAAGCTTGGCTTCTGGTCTATTTGAAACATACCACTCAAGAATACTTCGATTTAGCTGCTTTACATCTAACGCAGATAGCCCCTCATCTTCAGCATTGCATAAAACATATAATCCAACATCAATGTCAAATTCATCCCCCTTTTTTATAGGTCTTATAAGAGTGTGATTTTTATACGATCCTTGAAGCCAGTGTTTTACTGGAACTTCCAATGATGAGGAAAGCTCGGACTTGACCAACTCAAGCAGTTTATCTTTCTTCGCTCTCGCGTCTTCCAATTGTTCAGGCGTCAACGAAACACGAGTAAAGAGTGTTTCATTTTCGTTATTGTCAAAAAATAGCTTAGCACTTAAACCCATAAATTTATGTCTCTATGCTTGCATCAACGCACGGACAGTTAACGTTGCGGTAAATGGCAGTTTTTAAGTAGCATTTTTGTGGAAATATTTTACGAAGTAAAACCACAAAAAAGCTACTTAAAAACTATCCAGTGAAGCGAAGCGGAACGAGGTTTGACCGCCTTGTTATGATTTTAGAAAAGTGAGAAAACGCCAAATATTATTGTTAAAACTAGACCGATAACCGCTAGGGGCACTGACCATTTGTTTGAGTTTTGCAAACGTTCAAAACCATCTTGCCTTGCTTCGATTAAACCAGCTAGGTTTTCCAGCTTTCTAAATGCTGAAGGTTGGTCACCTACTTGAATAAACTGATTTATGTCAATCATTAGATTGCGCTCGGCTGCAGGAAGGTCAGAAAAAGGGCTTTCTTCATCCAATTTCTTTAGGAATTCATTTACTTTTGATTTGAGTTGTTTAATTTGCTCGGCACTTAAAGAATCTGATGAGACAACTTTAGCCAAGTACTCTCGTAGAAACCGTCCAAGACCAGCTCTATAAGAAATGTCATCTGCTCCAAGCCCGTTAATTCCTTTATATACATTCACAAGATCTTCAATAGTTTCAATACCACCATTGAGAAGTCCATTAGAAATTATTTCCTTTTGCTCTTGCTCTTTGCTTTTACGTCGTTCTCTTGATCGAAAAAGAAAGTGTTGTGCAGCAAACACATAAACTATGGTAAACGCAGCAGTAAAAGCCGTGAGCACTACGTTTTTGTCCAGGATTGTAATGAGATCGTTCAAATTTACTCCTTAATTCATAACATTTAAATCGTAGCCTCGAAGGCCGATTCCCGGAGCCTCATATCCCGACTCCACTTTTCCCCAAAATTAAGCCGAAACCCTTGAAGCGTCAAGGCAGGAGACACGTTATTCCAAAAACTGACTATCCACAAAACAATCACCGAGGCTCATATTAACTTTCCCACGGTCAGCTCTAAAACACTGATATCAAACAATTTACGGAGGTTTCTTACCGCCAACTCCAGATATAAGCCCCGGAGGCCATTTGCTCCGCGCCTCATATTCCCGAAGCCATAATTGAACAAACCTAGGTTGAAAGCCCCTATTCGTCAAGGTTTCGGGGGCGGTCCCCATAAAAAAAGCCACCGGCTAAGGTGGCTTTTTTATGACGATTACGGCAGTTCGTCTACCATTGCGCGACGTTGTTCGGCGTCGGGCCTTAGTTGGCTGAGGCCTTTGCGCAGGCGGCGTTGGCCCATCCAGTAGACGATGGGGGCGGCGATGAAGACGGAGGAGCTGGTGCCGATGACGATGCCGAATAGCATGGGCAGTGCGAAGCTTGCTACGGCGCTGCCGCCGGCGATGGCCATGGGGAGGAGTGCGAGAAAGGTGGTGACCGAGGTGAATACGGTGCGCGTTAAGGTGGAGGTGATGCTTTCATTTAATAATTGTGCAAGCGGTTTGTCGGGTGTGATGCGCAGGTTTTCGCGGATGCGGTCAAACACCACGACTTTGTCGTTAACCGAATAACCGATCAATGCTAATAAGGCGGCGACGGCGGTTAAATTAAATTCCACGCCGGCGAGTACAAAGAAGCCGATGGTCTTGGTTAAATCCAAA
>CAMLRJ010000419.1 GCA_946482345.1 uncultured Cellvibrio sp. | reverse complement strand
TTCCTGCAGGCCAATTAAGCCTTGATGGGATAGAACTGAAAAATATGCAATTGGATGATTATGATTTTTCAAAAATGTCCTTTCGCAATTCAAAAATCAGTGGCTGTAGTTTTAAAGGCACTGATTTTATTTCGTCAAATTTTGAACACTCCTGTTTGGTCAATAACGATTTCACCAATGCAAAACTGATTGCAACCCAGCTCAGTGATTCGGATTTAAGTGGATCAATTCTCTGTAATGCCAATCTTCTTACCGCTGTTACCCGTGGTGCCAAACTTGAAAATATCGATTTTCGTGGTCGTGATATCAGTGGTTTGATTTTGCGTGGGGTATCCCTTGCAGGCAGTAATCTTGAAGGCCAACAATTGGCAAGAGTTGATTTTAGTGGTTCAAATTTGCAAGGCGTAAATTTCAACAAGGCGGATTTGTCCTATTCCTTATTTTCCGGTGCCAATCTGGTTGGGGTTACTTTCGAAGGTGCGCAATTAGTCGGTGCCATTTTTAAAAATGCCAATTTAACGGGTTGTAATCTGGCAGGACAAAATTTAGCTCACGCCGATTTTTCGGAAGCCAATTTGCTTGATGTTGATTTACGCGAAGCCAATCTCAATAAAACCAAGTTGATAGGCGCCGATCTAACGGGCAGTAAATTATGGAAAATATCGACGCAGGGTTGGGTGTTGACCAGTGTGATGTGCAAATATGCTTACTGGGACAAATCGGGAAAAGAAAAGACCCATTATAGATCCCATGAATTCGAACGTATTTTTGCAGAACTGATTACTATTGAATTACGTTATCCCTATCGTTTGGTTGACCATGAATTAGCGACGCTTCCTATTTTTATTGAACATTTAACAGCAGTACACTGGGGAATAATTTTACGTCTACGTTCAATTGTGGATGTGGCTGGCGGTGCACTGGTTCAATTTGTTGTGGAAGAAGTTGGAACACACAACCCGACTGAGTTAAAAGAACAGTTACAAATGGAAGCCGAGCGTATTCAGTTGGCGCAATTGGTGTTGCGCTCCAATACGGAATTGCATTTACAATTAAAAGAAAAAATTGCAGCAATACGTGAAGAGTTTTGGCCGCGTTTGTTGGAATTGGCTGCGGATCATGAAACGGGTCATGTTAGAAATCTGACAATTTTGTTTATGGATTTGAAAGGTTTTTCAAAATGGAAGCACGATGAACTTTCGGAAAAATTATCCTTGTTTCGCGGTTTGCTCAAACCTATTTTGAAAAAGTGGAATGCAGGTCATCCTAATATGGAAGGTGATTCATTGCGGGTTACCTTTAAAAACGCAACAGCGGGATTATCCTGTGCTTGTATGTTACGTAATGTATTAATGGCGGCGGGTTTTGAGTTGCGAATTGGTGTGGATCTGGGCGAAGTCAATCTGGTTTATAACGAAGTAACGGATAGTCCCGATCTTGAAGGTGTGGCAGTGAATATGGCCGCAAGACTTGAAGCGGCGGCAGATTCAGGCGATGTATTGGTCAGCCACAGAGTGCATCATTATGCTGAACGAAGTGGCCTATTCAAATTTACGGCAAAACAAGTTTCGTTGAAAAAAGATATTGGTAACATGAATCAGGGCGCTGCTATTGATTGTTTTGCCGTGGAAATGCTTTAACAGAATAAATAGGAGCTAATGTCTGATACGAATGTTTTTATTTGTAATCCTGATCGAAAATATTATTTGTTTGTGAATAATAGCTTGTCAATTTCCAACAATTCGAATAATCCACAGAGGAATAGAAATGATCAGGCGAAGTTTCATCCCCCTATTGTTGTTATTTTGTGTGCCGGGCATAAACGCTGAAGTTTTTCAAATCAAGTCACCCAATCAACGTGTGCAAATGTCAATTACCAGTGACGCATCCGGTTTGCGTTATCAGGTATCACTTGATGGTCAATCCATTATTGCGGATTCTCCATTGGGGTTAATTATTGATAACAAGCAACTGGGTAATACAGAGTTGCAGCTCTTATCGAAAAAACAAAAAGCGGTTAAAGATACATTTGATTTAATTGCGGGCCGCAGTAAAAAAATTGATGACCATTACCAATCTTTGGTTTTGCAATTTAGCAATAAAAGCCAACCCAATCTGAATTTCAATTTATTGGCTCGTGTTTATGATCAGGGTGTAGCCTTTCGCTATCAACTGCCTGTACAAAAAGGTTTGTCAACTTTCACTATTCAAAATGAATTAACACGTTTTGATTTTGCAAAAGATTATCAATGTTTTGGATTGAATCTGGGTAAATTTGCCAACAGTCATGAAGGTGAATTTGATCCAATCAAAGCCTCTTCTATCAGGGAACATCATCTTTACGATCATCCTCTGGTCTGTAAAACAGGAGTAGGGCAGATTACTTTTGCTTTGGCAGAATCAGACGTCAAAAATTATCCTGGCAGTTGGTTTACTGGCAGGGGCGATGGTGGTTTGGGCGTGAGCACTCTGTTAACACCGCGTTTTGATAATCGTGCAGATGGTTTGGAAAAAGCGGCTGTAAAAGCCAGCCTCACCACTGATTTCAATACGCCCTGGCGTGTGATTATGTTGGGTGATAATCCCGGTGATTTAACGGAGTCTTCATTAATTGCTGTTTTGGGTGAGCCAACAAAAATAAAAAATACCGATTGGATCAAGCCCGGAAAAGTGGCTTGGGATTGGTGGAATGACAATCAGGTTGTATTGGATGATCCCAATCAAAAACCGGGGATGAATACTGCAACCTACAAAGCTTATATTGATTTTGCTTCAACACTCGGCCTTGAATATATTTTGATTGATGCCGGTTGGCACGAAGGTGCTGCCTGGACAAATTCACCCGGCTCCAATGTGATCAAACCCATTCCAGAAATGAACATGCCGGAAATTTTATCTTACGCAAAACAAAAAAATGTGGGTGTATGGATTTGGTTGCAATGGCAACAATTGGATTGGCAAATGGAAGAAGCGCTGAAAACTTATGAGCAGTGGGGCATTAAAGGAATTAAAGTGGATTTTATGGATAGATCGGATCAACAAATGGTGGATTATTATCACAAGTTGCTCAGCATGACCGCGAAATATCACATCATGGTGGATTTGCATGGTGCCTATCCACCGAATGGATTAGTGAGAACTTATCCGCATTATTTAACGCAAGAAGGTGTGCTTGGTGCTGAATATAATAAATGGAGTTCACGTATTACCGCGACACACAATGTGACTTTGCCTTTTACGCGCATGATTCTTGGTCCGATTGATTACACGCCGGGTGGTTTCCGTCACACAACGCCGGAAGAATTTCCACAATTGCGCCGCAACACTCTGCCTTATGTCAAAACAACGCGCGGGCAAGCACTGGCTATGTATGTAGTTTATGACAGCCCATTACAAATGCTGGCGGATTCACCTATTACCTATAGCAAAACCAATGGCAAATGGCCGCAGCCACAAACTGAATGGCAAGATGGATTGGAATTTATCAAAGATGTTCCTGTTACCTGGGATGAAACTCAAATTGTTCAAGGTGATATAGGCGAATTTATTGTGTCTGCGCGTCGTTCAGGAAAAAATTGGTATTTGGGTGCTATGACTAACGAATCTGCACGCGAATTAATAATTCCACTAAATTTTTTAAGTAAAGGAAAATATACAGCCGAAATTTGGCAAGATGGAAAAACGATTTCATCAGTAGAAAAAACAACAGGTAAATACACCCTTGCGGATAGTTTGACCTTAACTCTGGCTGCGTCAGGTGGTGCAGTAGTGGTGTTAAAAAAAGACTAATAGTGTAATGACAAAAAAGGCAGCCCGGTTCAAACTGGGCTGCCTTTTTTATTGAATGATTATCGGCTATTCATATGAATATTTTATTGTCACCCAATAACCTGTTGTTTTGGATATGCATGACAATCATGTTGTCGATGTTGCTGTTAGCGGTTCGTTTTGCGCCCTGGAAATTATTATTGGCCGAGCAAAAACGCCAACACTTTTTCTTCGCCACTACTA
>CAMLRJ010000418.1 GCA_946482345.1 uncultured Cellvibrio sp. | reverse complement strand
ACGACCAACCAAATGAGGTAAATCGCTGGAATGATTAATAACGTTTGATCCATAACGAATAATCACATCACCGGCTTTGATGCCCGCCTTGTCCGCAGGGCCACCTTCCGTAACATCATTCACCAATGCACCCTTGGGTTTATCCAAGCCCAAAGAATTAGCCAGACCTTTATCCACTTCCTGTAAATAAACACCCAACCAGCCCCTATCAACACGCCCTTTTTCTTTTAACTGGGTGACTACATCCAAAGCCAAAGTCGAAGGTATGGCGAAAGACAAACCAACCGAACTGCCTGTGGGAGAGAAAATTTGCGAATTAATACCGACCACCTCGCCTTCAAGATTAAACAGGGGGCCGCCGGAGTTGCCCGGATTAATTGCCAGATCAGTTTGGATAAAAGGCACATAGGTACTTTCTGAATGGGCGGAAGGAATTGCACGACCAATCGCACTCACGATTCCTGCGCTGGCGGAATAATCAAGCCCGTAAGGTGATCCTATAGCGATAACCCACTGACCTACTTTCAAATTTTCGTTTTTGGCCAGTGTCAGTTTTGGCAAATTCTTCGCGTCAATTTTCAACAGGGCCAAATCAGAGCGCTCATCATGACCGACCAATTTAGCTTCAAATTCACGCTGATCACTCAAAACCACTTTGATATTGGTCGCCGCATCCACCACATGATCATTTGTCAAAATATAACCATCGGCATCAATGATAAAACCAGTCCCCAATGCCCCTTGCTCTCTTGGGATCTGGCGCTGTTCCAACAACTCGCGAAAAATCTCCGGTATTTGTTGTTGCATACCCGGTGGTACGCCTTTGTTTAATTGATGCGGAGAGGTACGACTGGTAGCCGTAATTTTCACAACGGCAGGTGAATTTTTTTCAATCAACTCCGTAAAATCCGGTAAGTCTGCCTGAGTAAAACCTGCCGTCAAAATACCGATTATCAATCCCCAACAAAACAAAAATTGACGCATAACCAAACCTCAATTATTCAAAAAAAGACAAAAAGAAAATACCAGCCCTCTGACTTATGCAAATCGCAAAAAGTTCCGATTAAGGTATACTCCTCAGCCCGATAGCAGATAGAAAACGAGAAATGCAAATGTCAACTTTATGGAGCCCACTGGTAAACGATCTGGAGCCCTATACGCCGGGAGAACAACCACAAATAGAGGGGCTTATTAAACTCAACACCAACGAAAACCCCTATCCACCTTCACCTGCCGTCAAGCAATTATTGACTGAAGACATGATTGCAAAATTGCGTTTGTACCCTGATCCAAATTCGAAAAAATTAAAAAACACTGTCGCCAGTTACTATGGTGTAAAACCAACACAAGTATTTGTTGGCAACGGTTCAGACGAGATTTTAGCGCTGGTATTTATGGCTTTTTTCCAGCAGGAAAAAGCAATTTTATTTCCTGATATCACCTACAGTTTTTACACGGTTTATTGCAATTTATTTCGCATTAACTATGAACAAATTCCATTAAAAAATGATTTCACTATCGATTTAAACGAATACAAAAAACCAAATGGTGGAATCATTTTCCCCAATCCCAATGCACCTACTGCTATCGGAAAACCTCTGTTGGAAATTGAAAATTGCGTAAAAAGCAATACGCAATCTGTAGTGGTGATTGATGAAGCTTATGTCGATTTCGGAGCACAAACAGCAGCGACACTGATTGATCAATATGAAAATTTGTTAGTGGTACAAACATTATCCAAATCGCGCTCTCTGGCAGGTATGCGTGTCGGTTTGGCGATAGCTAATGAAAAATTGATAGAAGCCCTGGACATAGTTAAAAACAGCTTCAATTCCTACCCACTTGATCGCATTGCAGAAGCAGCCGCAATAGCCGCATTTGAAGACAAAGCCTATTTTGTTGAATCGACAAACAAGATTATCTCCACTCGGGAATGGACAACAAATGAACTAAAAAATCTGGGATTCACCGTCTTACCATCTCAAGCCAACTTTATTTTTGCAAAACCGGAATTCACTGACGCAGCATCCCTTGCCCAACAGCTACGGGATAATAAAATTCTGGTGCGTCACTTCAAAAACCCGCGAATTATTGATTACTTGCGCATCACAATCGGCACCCCCGAAGAAATGCAACAGGTGATCAATGTCATCAAACAACTCAAATAGGTTTCAAAAAGTCAAAAAAAAGCCTTCTGAAATTCAGAAGGCAGAGGAAACGTCGATGCATCAACCGGACATCGACGGTGAGAGACGGCTATTACAACCTGACAAAAAAGTCAGAAAAAGCGTTATGAAGAATTCACGATGGCACTTTACTTTTTTTTGACAGCGCTGTCAATCAGCATTTGCAAAAGGTTCAAGGTTATATTTGTTTCCGCTTTCATCTCCCTGTCACAATCGATTCGGACCATGGCCTGGTAATTGCAAAACCTCTTGCATTTAACGTCTTACGACATTTTTTTGGCAACGAGGAACGATTATGGACACATCACTTTTCAATATTACCTATTCCCAAATCACCCTGATTTTGACGGTTTTAGTGTTGGCATTGGCTTGTTATCTGATCATGAAGCGCCTCCAACCCCAACCCAATTCCGGTTTAAAAGAGCAACGCCGCTTGCAGATACTTGAGGATGTCTCCACCCAGGTTGGTACGGTTACTCACATTTTTTCCCAGTATTCAACTTTGGTTGTTGAGTCTATCCAGCTGGGCGACCGCTGGCCTGCAGCAAGGCGTCAAGAATTGGACGTTATCAATAATGATCTGGTTGCCGAATTCAAAAAATTGGCAGAGGCCGAAGCGCGCCTGTTGATGATAGGAGAGAAAAATCTTGAACGTAGCCTGAGGCTCTACGGCACCAAAATTGCGATTTATCGCAAGCAAGTATTTGTCGGACGCAAAGATATTACTCCCGAACAAATTACCGCCCTCAAATCAGCAATACATCAAGTGCGCGAACAGTTTTACGACATGCTCAGCCGCAAGTACGATCGCTTACTCGCCAGCGCCTGATCCAAATGGTATCCGGGGTGATTAATCGACGGGGAGTTGATATGCTGCGCTCCCCCATTTTCTCCCTTCTATTTGCAGGATTATTGCTTATGTCTAATCAGGTTTCAGGCAAAGAATTTTGGATCGATGTACGCACCAGCGATGAATTCAACGCTGGTCACTTAAAAGAAGCAGTACACATTCCCTACGAAGAAATTTCTGCGCGTATCGGCGAAGTCACTCACGATAAAAATGCTGTCATTCGCCTTTACTGTCGCAGCGGCCGTCGTTCCGGTGTCGCCATGGAAACCTTGCAGGCCATGGGCTTCAAGAGCGCCGTTAATGAAGGCGGTTATGAAGATTTGTTGAGTAAAGGTTTTAAGTAATGGTTGCCTAAACCCTCTGTTTGCAGAGGGTTTTTGTTATTCGGATAAAAAACCGGATAGGCAGACTTCCCCCTGTTTGTTACCCTGCTCGCCCCTGATCATCATTAACCATAAGACTCATGAGCAGCGATTCACTTCAAACCCCCGATCAACACACTCCCATGATGGCGCAGTATCTGCGCGTAAAAGCCCAACACCCGAATGAACTGGTGTTTTATCGTATGGGTGATTTTTATGAATTATTTTTTGATGATGCCAAAAAAGCATCGGCGATTCTGGATATCACCCTGACGGCACGCGGCAAATCCAATGGCGACCCTATCCCCATGGCAGGAATTCCGTTTCACTCTGCCGACGGTTATCTCGCCAAATTAGTGAAAGAGGGAATCTCTGTCGCCATCTGCGAACAAATCGGTGACCCCGCCACCAGTAAAGGCCCCGTTGAACGCAAAGTCATGCGCATAGTCACGCCCGGCACTGTGAGCGATGAAGCATTATTGGACTCACGTCGCGATAATTTATTGGTGGCCTTGCATCAACATAATGACACTTACGGATTGGCATCGCTGGATATGGCGAGTGGACGTTTTTTGGTGCTGGAAGTTGAAGGACTGGCAGCAGCTCTAGGCGAATTACAACGATTAAAT
>CAMLRJ010000417.1 GCA_946482345.1 uncultured Cellvibrio sp. | reverse complement strand
ACATAAAAACAAGTGTTATTGCAGCTGCTGCATAAGTTTTTACCAAAAAATTCATGGTGTATATCATGGACATCAATTAAGTGATCGCCGTAATCCAGTTCAACGAAATAGGATCTGTAGGCGGATATGTACCACCAGGGTTTGGGCTGATCCCATATCACGGCAATCTTGCTGTAGGCGCATACAGGTGTGTGCGTTTGTACCACATCCAAATAAGATTGAGCCCAATGAATTGGAATGTTTGCATCATCATCAGTAAAAAGAATGTATTGGCCCAACGCATGTTTTACACCGGTATTCCGTGCGTGTGACAGTCCTTGCGTTGCTTCAAAAATATATCGAGTTGATATAGGCGATGTTAAAAAACCGGCAGCCGTATCTGCGGTGAGGTCAGTTGAATTGTTATCTATAATCAGCAACTCAACCAGTGTTGAATCTTTGATGACTTGCTGTTGAAGTTGCTTCAGCGTAAGCCCGAGTGAATCACAATTGTTGTATGTGCATAACACAATGCTAAGAACGGGTTTATTGGTATGTTCCATAATCGTAATTCAAGTTGTAGATTCGATGTAAAGTCGTTTGGTGCACATCATATTTTGCTGTGCGGTGTAATGATCCGGTAATTCAATTCTGTGTTCTGGTTGTGAGATGAATTGCATGAGACCTTGTGCATATCCGGCTGCTGAATGATTGCTAATAAGAAGCCATGGGTAATCCTTTAACATCTCCGACAAGCCGCCTACATTGTGTGCAATTAAAGTTTTTTCCAAAGCCAGCGCTTCCAATGCCGTCATAGGCGTTCCCTCATGATCCGAGCACATAATGATAGCATCAAGGGATGCAATACAGGCTGGTATATCCTTGCGGTGTCCGTGAAAAATAACCTGACTGGCAATACCGATATTGGCTGCTTGCAGCTCAAGAGATGATTTTAATTTGCCATCTCCTATTATGTGAAACTGCCATGATCTTTCCGGGTGATCATTAATCAGGATTTTTGCTGTTTCCAAAAATATATCGATTCGCTTTACCGGTTCAAGGCGGCCGATGATTCCGATATGGGTTTTATCGGGATGATTTTGTTTCCATTCAGTTGCTTGTGCAGATTTTTTCAGTGTTTCAGTATCAACGCCATTGTGAATCACTGTAATGTGGTTGCTTGGATAAATAGCACTGAGTTGCCTGGCTAAATCGTCTGAAACAGCAATGATTTTTTTTTGCAGATATCGTCCGGTCAATCTATCCAGCCATACTTGAATTTTTTGTTTGTTTTTGGGCTTAAATTCGGGGGCTCCGTGAGCAGTTCTCACAGACGGGATTAGTTTTCGATTAAAGGGTACCTGCATCAAATTGGCGATGCTGCCGAAAATATTTTCTTTTTGGCGATGGGTATGAAGAACATCCGGTTTGAACCGGCGCAGTTGCTTGAAAATGGCATGGATAATCTTGAAGCTGGAAGTCTTTGTTTCGGGAATGATGATAGGCGAGATCCCCAAAGCAGATAACTTTTCGCTGAGCTCGCCTTCATTCATGAGGATGACACAAAGTTCAACCTCAGGTTTAAGATATTTAAGCAAGGTGTATGCTTGCACCTCCGCGCCAGCCCAGAGATCGCCAGAAATAATGTGCATTATACGTAGCTGTCGGTTTAGAATCGTCACTCTTTTGTGTCCCTGAAGCTCAAACGCTCGCGATATTAGCGGTTGATTGGCCAGAGGGAAAGGTTTGGAGAATAAAATGCTGCTCTTTTTGTTTTGGATTCTTGCGATTGCGTCAGTTTATAGCTATTTCATCTACCCTCTCATTTTAATTCTGGTAAAAAAATATCGCGGCAGTAAAAATATTTCAGCTGCAGAGTTGGATCCTCAATCAGCGCCTGCTATCTCGTTGATTGTGACTGCCTACAATGAAGAGCGGCGTATTCGGGAAAAAATTGAGAACAGCCTATCGCTTGATTATGACAAGCGTAAGTTGGAGATTATTGTTGCATCCGATTGCTCAGATGATTTGACTGACGACATAGTGCAGGAATACGCCGATAAAGGTATTAAATTGGTTCGGGCGCAGGAGCGACTCGGAAAAGAGAATGCTCAGTTAACGGCAATCAGGGAAGCAAAAGGTGAGATATTGATTTTCTCTGATACTGCGACACAAATTCCTGAAGATGCCTTGTGGAAAATGGTGGGTTATTTTTCAGATCCGGAGATTGGGGCTGTTTCCAGTGAAGACCGTTTTATCAGTAAGGATGGCTCGGTAGCGGGTGAGGGTGCTTATGTGAAATATGAAATGTGGTTGCGTCGTCAGGAATCGGAATTATCCGGGTTGGTTGGGTTGAGTGGATCTTTTTTTGCTGCGCGAAAAACGATTTGTCAGGAGTGGGATATACATTCCCCCAGTGATTTTAATACCGCTTTAAATGCTGCCAAAGCAGGATTGCGAGCAATCAGTGCCAGCGATGTTTTGGGTTTCTATACGGATTTGCAAGATCCTGCCAAAGAATACCAAAGAAAAATTCGTACTGTTATTCGTGGCATGACAGGTTTGTCCCGTCACGCAGAAGTGATGAGCCTTGCCAAGTTTGGTTTTTTTGCGGTGCAGGTTATTTCCCATAAATTAATGCGCTGGTTGTCGCCATTATTTTTTATCGCCTTCTTTTTAGTTTCAGCGATGTTAGCTAACGATGGCGTCTTTTACGGTTTGATTTTTATTGCGCAGCTGGCGTTTTATGGGGTGGCATTGGTCGCACATTTTTTACCGGGATTGCGGCGTCTGGCGTTGGTCAAATTGGTTTATTTTTTTGTTCAGGTGCACGTTGCATTATTTGATGCAGCGCTGAAGTTTTTGGCAGGACAGAGAATGACAACATGGAAGCCTTCCGCGCGTTAATTCGCGGTGATTTATCACCGGCCGGAAATCCTGTGTTGACCAAAGCTGCTGATCCGGTTGAGCAGTTATTCGATCTCTGTGGTTACTCAACTTCCTGGCTCGATTCCGGTACATCAGCTTTGGCATTGGCGTTGATTGATTGCAAAATTCGCGCAAATTCTGTGTCTGATCCGCAGGTGATTATCCCCGGTTATTGTTGCCCTGATTTGGTTGCCGCTGCCATTTATGCGGGAATTGAACCCCTGGTTGTTGATATTGGTGAAGATGATCCCGGTTATGATTTGACGCAATTGGCAGATGCGATTGGCGATCGGGTGATTGCAATTATCGCTGTGAATTTTTTGGGGGTGAAGGAAAATCTGGATGCAATCCGCAGATTAATTTCACAGCGAAATATAAAACTAATTGAAGATAATGCGCAGTGGTTTCCTGAAAACATCAGGCAAACATTCAGTTCGGATTATGTGATTTTTTCTTTTGGCCGGGGAAAGCCGGTGAGCTTGTTGACGGGTGGTGCATTGCTTGCAAAAACAGCATTAATCAACACAGTTCAGCAACACAATATTTCTGCGTCGGCGTTTAAATATCGACTTAAAATCAGAGCCTATAACTTACTTTTACATCCCCGAGCTTATTATTGTTTGAGTCGCATGCCTTTTATTCACTTGGGTGAAACGCGTTTGGATTTGCATCAACATGTCACTCCAATGCTTGCAGCGGCGCGTGCATTATTGGCTGCTAATCTTCAGGCTCATTACCAACGCAGTGAAAAGATTGCGGATGATTATCAGCATGGATTTGCCGCTATACAAAACATGTCAGCAATCAACACTGACCGCAAAGGAAGGTTGTTGCGTTATCCCTTGTTGTTAAAAAACCAATCGCAGCGCGATGATATTTTTGGCCAATTACATTCTGCCGGACTGGGTGCATCCTTAATGTACAAGCAGGAATTGAATAATATTGAAGGTGTGGCCGATAACATAACTATTCACTCCCCACTCATTCATGCGCAATCATTTTCCCGGCGATTGCTGACCCTGCCTGTGCATGAATATGTCGATAACAACCGATTGAACGCAATAAAGAAGATAATATTTTCCAGTTTGAATTAGGTTGGAAATTATTGACCAGCGCGTACCGAATTT
>CAMLRJ010000416.1 GCA_946482345.1 uncultured Cellvibrio sp. | reverse complement strand
TTTTTGAGTAAATTGCATACTTATCTCTTATTGTTGGTTTTTGAATCCAAATAAAGCTTCGTTTTATAAACAATGCGGATCAATCACTCAATCAATAAGTTATAAGTTTTGACTATGGCAAATATGTCATGCTCTGGTTTGCTATCGATAAAGCCACATACGAATAACTCTTGGGGCAGGCAAAACATCAGCTCATTTAAACCAAAATACAGCCGATTGCCCAAATGGAGTCATAGGAATAACAGCGGCAAAAATGATGAGCGTAATAAAATAAACAGGCAAATTCCAAAGATAAATGGCATGTACTTTTTTGTATTTTGCAAATTCGTACAGAATGGGAATCATCAATAAAATAAAAAGCCCACAAAATACAACAGCGCCTTCATGCAAAGGAATAATACCAAAACTGGCAATGCGAGCTAAAGGACCAGTCATTAAACTTGTTGCGGCCAGCAACATAAATCGTTTATGCAATGGTGATCGGCGGCGATATGCAACAGCAAGAGCAACAAGAATGGAGGTTGCTATCAAGACATGGAAGTTAGCCCATACTCCGGACGCTCTAATAATCAACGAGCCAATATTTTCTGTTGGAATAAAATCGTTTGCATACACAACTGCCATAAAACATCCGTTGAGTAAAACCAAGCTAATCAGGCCGATTCCGATATAACCCCAAAACTTATGGTTGGTTAATTTTCCTTTCATTATAAGAATGGATTGCAACAGAAAAAGTATCACCCAGGATACAAATAAAACTCCATGTACTATTTTTTCTGCACTTAATGAAGAACTTCCCAGAACAGGGTCAATAATTAATTTTTCAACAAAAGCGATCGTGCAGATGGCAACAAAGATTACAGCTAATAGAACATATAAAATACTATCGTTAGTTTTTGATAGATTGTTTTCCATATAACTTTCCTTCTCAATAATTATTTTTAATGCAGCATTAGCAGACTAGACCAATAGCGGTTAGTACTTCTGTAACAAACGCGTAAAAGGACTGAATTTTTGTCAATTCAACGTAAAATTTCTGCCGTTTTACTTATAAAGCTCCCCAAACAAATCCAAATAAGTTAAATACAAACGCGTGTCAAATTCATATTGATGATATTTCGGCTCCATATGCTGGCAGAGTTGGTAAAAACGTTTGTTGTGTTCTTTTTCCTGGAAGTGGGCGAGTTCGTGAGTCGTAATCATTTTTAGAAAGGCTTCTGGCCCATTTTTAAAAACACTCGCAATTTTAATTTCGTTTATTGTTTTGGTTTTATTGCCATGCGCTTTGGTGATGTAGTGATGTTGTCCCAGTGCGTGTTGGATGACTTTTATTTTTGAATCGTAGCTAACGCGGTTTAGTGGTTGGGATTTTCCCAAATATCGACTTTTTAGATTCATGGTGTAGTCATACAACTGCTTGTCGGTGCGAATGGCATGAGGTTCGGGATAGCGACTCAACAGGATTTCACCTAATCGGCCTTCATCAATTATTTTTTGAGTTTGCTGCAGGGTTTCTGCTGAATAACCCGTCAGGTATTTAAGTACATGCATAAGTGAAAGCTTGTTATACAAAAAATCAGAATTAAACTCGTTTCTGCGCTGCCAACAAAGGCACTAATAAATCCGATATTGGTGTGGCTACTCTGTGTTTTTTTCCGAGTTCAACTACAACTGCATTGCGCGCTTGCCATTCGGTTGTTAACCCTGCTTTGTAATCTTCAAACATGGAATTGGTCGATTCGGGATTGGCATTTAAAAAATCTTTTATTTGTTCTTCGATAATTTCATCACTCAAAACCGCGCCTTCTTTGCGCCCTACATGAATGACTTCTTGAAGAATTCCGCGACCAATATCGGCAATACCCTGTTCATGAAATACACTCATGGGGCGACCTGTTAAACATAAAATAGCGCCTGAAGGTGCATTGATGCAAAGCTTTCGCCAGAGTTTTGTTTTGATATCCGGCGTAGTGTTGGCAGTGAGAAAACTTCCGTCAAACAACGCAGAAAATTCTTGTCCTAACGAACTGTTCTGTACAAAAGTGATTGCTCGCTCATGCCATATGACTTGAGTGGGATTAACACGCGTTGCTGGCAAATCAATCATGACTTCAAGTAAATTATCAAACACGCCTATCGCATTCATATTCTCGATATGACTCACACCATTTTGAATAATGGCAATTTTTGTATTCGGATTTATTCTCGATAAAATGGTTTCTTTAGCCGATTCAATCTGATGTGATTTAACACAGATCAATAACCATTCAGCGGATGTTGAATGGTTATCCTGTAATTGATATTGCCTGAACACCTGATTGTTTTTAATAACCGTAAATTTATCAATCGTTTTACGACCAACGAAATTAACTTTGTGGCCGCCATCAAGCAACGCTGCCCCAACACAAAGCCCGATTGCACCTGGGCCAATGATCGTAATATTTGCCATAAAAAACCTGCTTGTTGATACCAATAAAATAGAATGCGTGACCGCTGCCAATGGTCGCGCAGTCTACGCCATTTGGTCTTGCCGGTTAAAGTAGCCCGGATGAAGTGCAACGAAATGCGGGACAATTTTTGATACAAAATCAAAAGCCCCGCATTACGCGTTACTCCATACAGGCTACTTCAATCCATGTGTCCGCAAAAATCGAATACAACATCAGCGGACACTTTGTTCGGACACTTTTCAATAAGGCTACGTGCCTACTTAAATAAATAATTTCTTTAAAAACATTGGCTTAAAAATTTTCTGCGGACTTGGTACGGGCTTTGTAATGTATCAGCAAAAGCTGTGAGTGATGTCCATGAATATGAAAATTGCCGATACTTCTGCCCAGGATTTAATGTTGGGCCAAACCAATCGCAAGAAAAGACGCGTTGTTGTTTTAGGCGCAGTGGTGATTGGTATTGCTGTGTCCGCGTTTATTTATGTGGCTGATGTATCCATGTCAGGGCTGGTGGTGGAGCGATCTGCAATTCGTGTTGCGACGGTGGAACGCAATACGCTGGTGCGTGAAGTGGTTTCTCAAGGGCGTATTGTTGCGGCGAACAGCCCTACCCTGTTTAGCCCCGAACAAGGTTATATTGATTTGCTGGTGAAGGCTGGCGATAGCGTGAAGACTGATCAAGTGCTGGCGACCATTACCAGCCCGGATTTAAATGAATTGCTAGCGCGTGAAACCGCTAACCTTACGCGTATTCAAGCCGATCTTGGTCGCCAAAAAATTGAATCGAAACGTCGCAAACTGGAATTGGAGCAAATTATTGCCATGGCACAGGTTAATGAAAAAGCCATGATGCGTGAAAAGCTGCGTGCGGATGAAGCCATCAGTAAAAAATTGATCCGTCAGTTGGATTACGAAAAAGCTGAAGATGATTTGGAACGGGCAAAATTGGAACTGATACAAGCGAAACAAAATGGCGAACTCGCGAATGAGTCATTAGGTTTTGATATAGAGTCACTGACATTACAATTAAAAAGCCAACAACTTTTAGTTGATGCCTTACAACGGCGTGTGCATGAATTAACGATTAAATCGCCGGTTTCCGGAATGGTGGGTAATGTTCAGGTGATTAACAAACAAGCCGTGGCCGCCAATCAAGCGTTAATTACCGTCGTCGATTTAAGTGCGTTTGAAGTGGAAGCGATAGTCCCTGAAGGATTTGCGGATGACATAGCACCACTTATGGAAGCAGAGATTACTCTGGGTGGTTCCAATTATCCTGGCGTGGTGACAGCAATATCACCCGAAGTGATTAATGGTGGTGTTAGTGCACGTATTCGTTTCGCGGATCAGTTACCTGACAATCTTCGTCAAAGCCAACGTTTAACTGCGAAGATATTTTTGGAAAATAAACCCAATGCATTAATTGTAAATCGCGGTTCATTCTTTGATGGTTTTCGTGGCCATGTTTACAAATTGCAAAACAATAAAGCACTGCGAGTACCGGTGGTGCTGGGTGGCTCAAGTCTAAAGCACATTGAAATTATGGATGGCTTGCAAGAAGGCGATAGCATCATCATTTCTTCACT
>CAMLRJ010000415.1 GCA_946482345.1 uncultured Cellvibrio sp. | reverse complement strand
AGAAGGATTGGCTCGCATTCCCAGTACAATTCGTCAAGGTAGTTTGGCTTTGGGAGCAACCAAATCAGAAACGCTTTGGAAAGTTGTTGTGCCTTTGGCAACACCGGCAATGATGACCGGATTAATTCTGGCAATTGCACGCGCTGCCGGTGAAGTGGCGCCATTGATGTTAGTCGGCGTCGTAAAACTCGCTCCTTCTTTGCCGATTGATGGTAATTATCCTTATTTGCATCTCGATCAAAAAATTATGCATTTGGGTTTCCATATTTACGATGTGGGTTTCCAAAGTCCAAACGTAGAAGCAGCGCGTCCTTTGGTTTATGCAACATCGTTAATTTTGGTTTTGTTGATTATTGCGTTGAATATTACGGCTATTCGTATACGTAATAATTTGCGTGAAAAATATCGCAGCGCATCGGATTGATTTTATTTTTCCCCCTCTCCCTAATCCTCTCCCACAGGGGGGGGAGGGGACAGATAGTGCAAGATTTTAAAAAGGATTTTTACGAAGTGAGATCTGCTCCCTCTCCCTTGATGGGAGAGGGTTGGGGAGAGGGTGGATTGTTAATGAATTTTTTATTACACAGGCACAGACTATGACACCTTCGTCTAACCTTGACTCTATGAAGCTGGAAGTGAAATCACTGAATTTATACTACGGTGAGAAGCGCGCGCTGAATAATGTCAGCATGATAATTCCCGAGAAAAAAGTGACGGCATTTATTGGGCCATCCGGTTGCGGCAAATCGACGTTGTTGCGTTGCTTTAATCGCATGAATGACCTGGTTGATGCTTGCCGGATTGAAGGTGAAATATTATTGGATGGCAATAATATTTATGACAAAAAAGTGGATGTTGCTGAATTGCGTCGTCAAGTAGGCATGGTGTTTCAAAAACCCAATCCATTTCCAAAAACCATTTATGAAAATGTCGCTTACGGTTTGCGATTACAAGGCGTGAAATCCAAACGTGTTTTGGATGAAGTGGTTGAGAAGTCTTTGCGTGGTGCTGCGCTTTGGGAAGAGGTGAAGGATCGTTTGCACGATAATGCGTTTGGTTTGTCAGGCGGACAACAACAACGATTGGTAATTGCGCGCGCAATCGCGATTGAACCTGAAGTGATTTTGTTGGATGAACCGGCATCGGCATTGGATCCGATTTCAACATTAAAAATTGAAGAGTTAATCAACGAATTAAAACATCAATATACGATTGTCATTGTCACACACAATATGCAACAGGCAGCGCGGGTTTCGGATTACACCGCATTTATGTATATGGGCGATTTAATTGAACACGATTTAACAGACAAACTTTTTACCAATCCCGGTAAAAAACAAACTGAAGATTACATTACTGGCCGTTACGGTTAATACAGAGGCGCATCATGGTTATGGATATTACAAGTCATACTCATCACATATCACAACAATACAACATTGAACTGGAAGCGATCCGCACGCATTTATCGGAAATGGGTGGCATGGCGCAGCGTCAGGTAAATGATGCAATTCAGGCATTAATCGATGCCGATGTCGAACGCGCCGAGCAAGTGGTGCGTGCGGATTCCAATGTGAATTCAATGGAGATGTCAATTGATGAAGAATGCATTCGTATTCTTGCGCGCAGACAACCTGCCGCCAGTGATTTGCGTTTGGTAATAGCAGTGACCAAAGCGATTACCGATCTCGAACGTGTGGGTGATGAAGCTGCAAAAATTGCACGCCTGGCAATTGCGCAACATAGAGATGGTTTATCGCCACGCGGGTATATTGAAGTACGTCATATCGGCGGACTGGTATCGCGCATGTTGCAAGACGCACTGGATGCATTTGCCAGAATGGATACTGAATTGGCTTTGACCGTTGTTCACACTGATCGCACGGTGGATATGGAATACAGTACTGCCATGCGCGAATTGATGACCTTTATGATGGAAGATACCCGTAGCATCAGTCGGGTTTTGAATATCATGTGGTGTCTGCGTGCATTGGAGCGTATCGGCGATCATTCACGTAATTTGGCCCAATACGTTATGTATCTGGTTGATGGCCAGGATGTTCGCCACTCCAATCTTGATCATATCGAGCAACAGTCTCAGCCAAAGACTGACTGAAAATAAATGAACCCCTGTATTTTCAGGGCTTGCTAAATTTCCGCGTGACTATCATTCCTGCCTCTTGTTAAATAGCCCGCTTGTTCCGGGCTATTAGTTCCGTTATTGCCAAATTATTGTCCAATATATAATATAAATAGGTTAATAGTATGCAGGATACAGGTAGAAACCTTACTCATCAGTTAGCACATCAGCTGGGCGCTGCGATAGTTCAAGGCCAGTACGCAATTGATAAGCCTTTTCCGACGGAAGCCGAATTGTCTTCCCAATTCAATATCAGCCGTAGCGTAACAAGAGAGGCTGTAAAAATGCTGACAGCCAAAGGGCTGATCGCATCGCGTCCGCGTCAGGGCATAAGAGTCATGCCCGGTAGTCAATGGAATATGTTTGATGCCGATGTGCTTTCATGGACTTTGCGCGCGCGTCCATCGCTGGGTCTACTGCGGGAATTTACACAATTGAGGATGGCGATAGAGCCCGAGGCTGCATCTTTGGCAGAACAGAATCATCAAGATAAAAAAGCAATAGGGATGATCGGGCAGGCATTGGAAAGAATGAAATTGGCGGATCAGGGACAGGATGATCCTCTGGCAGCTGATATTGAATTTCATTGTGCAATATTGGCCGCGAGTAATAATCGATTTTTCTTTCAACTGAGAGAATTTATTCAGGTTGCATTGCGAGTCAGTATTGCCAGTACAAACCAATTAAAAGGTGTGTTGACGGCGGATTATGATGACCATAAACGTATTTACGATGCAATTGCGGCGGGTGACAGCAATGCGGCAACGGTTGCGGTAAGAAGTTTGTTAGCTGAAGTAATGCAGCTAATTGATCTTTCGTTAGATAAAAAATAACTGAGCGATAAAAATCGGTTACTGATACGAAGAGAGATTAATTATGTTGGATTATTCAAAACACACGGGCTACACACAATATTCCAGTTTGGCAAATAAAGTTGTATTTGTTACCGGAGGTGCCACCGGCATAGGAGCTGCTCTGGTTGAAGCTTTTGCTGCACAGCAATCCAAAGTGGCATTTGTGGATATAGATGCAGATGCTGCGGCTGTGCTGTGCGATGAGATGGAAAAAAAAGGATTCAGTCGCCCACTTTTTATTGAGTGTGATGTGAGCAATACCGTCATGATGCAAACGGCTATTAACAGAGTTCAGCAAGAAAAAGGCAATATTCATGTGTTGATTAATAATGCTGCCAATGATCAACGTTACGCCACAGAAACTATTGCTGAAAATGAATGGATGCAATCGCTGTCGATTAATTTGCATCCAGCATTTTTTGCAGCGCAAGCGGTCATGCCGATGATGGTTGCTGCGGGTGCTGGTGTCATACTCAATATCAGCTCGATTAATGTGAAGTTTGCGCCGGAAAATCTGGTGAGCTACATCACCGCCAAAGCAGGATTGATTGGCATGACCAAAGCGTTAGCGAAAGAAATGGGTGAACACAATATCCGTGTGAATGCGTTGTTGCCGGGTTGGGTTGCAACACCGAAACAATTGGAAAAATGGTTAACTACCCAGGAAGAAAAAAAATTGGTTGATCGCATGTGTATTAAAAAAAGATTGGCAGCACATGATGTCGCCAAACTTGCCTTATTTTTGGCATCGGATGATGCGCTGATGATTACAGCGCAAGAGTTTGTTGTCGATGGCGGTAGAATGTAATTAATAATAAAGGTCAATAATCTGGAGTCAGTATGATTTTAAATTCGCTCGATATCGGTGTTCTGGTTGCCTACACCATCATTTTACTTTTTGTTGCTTATTGGGTTTCAAGGGATGAAAAAGGTCATGATAAAAATGCAGCTGATTATTTTATGGCAAATAAATCTTTGCCATGGTGGGCTATAGGCGCTTCGCTGATTGCATCCAATATTTCCGCTGAACAAATTATTGGTATGT
>CAMLRJ010000414.1 GCA_946482345.1 uncultured Cellvibrio sp. | reverse complement strand
CCATTAACAGCGCTGCCAGTGTTGTTGGTGATTTTGATAGCGGCAGTAAAACCACTGCCCCATTGATTGGTGACTTGATATTGGCAAGCGGCCTGGGCGTTGAGCCCGATCAGGGCGCAAGCAAGCCCGGCGATAATTGGTTTCATAGTTTTCATCATCTTGTTTCCCGGAAGTGGTTTTCAGCTGAACCTCAAGCATCCCTGCAATCAAGCCGGTTAATTTTTATTAGTTACAAACACTGCCTGTTACAGCTGGAATCTGGGCGCTACCTGTGTTTTTGGTACCCTGGAATCCAAACTCCACTGTCTGGCCGGGTTGGATGCTGGAGTTCCAGCTCAGTCCTGTTGCCGAGTAAGGATTGCTACCGGAAAGAGTCGCATTCCAGCCACCGCTGATACGGGTGCTATCGGTGTAATTCCAGCTGACATTCCACCCATTAATTGCACTGGTGCCGTTATTGCGGATACGGATTGCGCCGGTGAAACCTGAGCCCCAATCGTTAGTCACCACATAACTGCAATTAGCCGTGTTACTGGCAGTTGAAGAGCTTGAACGTGAAGAAGAACTTGAACGCGAGGAAGAGCTGGAGCGACTCAGGCTGGAGACAGAAGAGCTTCTGCTGGAAGAAGCGACAGAACTTCGCGATGAGCTTGAACTGGAAGAAGTTGCTGTTCCTTCACTCACAAAAGTAGCAATACTTTGCGGCTCGACATAGACGGTCGCTGCACCATTATTCAATCGGGTGGTTCCGCCATATCCCACGTTAAGTGTTGATGAAGTGCTGTACTTGACCAGATTCCCTATGCTGGCATTTTGCAACGTCAGGTTCAGGCTGCGTGAAGAGGTGCCGGTGTTAACGGCTACTATGACGATTTTATTGTCCGGGCCTTTAAATGCTGTAACGGCAACATCCGAGTAAGGTTTTTCAGTGGCGCCGATACGCTTGAAACCGGGGCGAACATAACGTGCATATTGCGACATGATGTAACCACGTTTGCTTACCTGGCCATTTTCTTTAATAAAGCCGTAAGAGCGACGGATATACCACCAGATGTATGCATTGAAATTGGCCACCATGCTGCGATGCAATTCGGTACCCACATCCAATGCCAGGGGCCAGACGTCAGCATCACTTTTACTGTCGGTGTAATGCTCTGTCATCCAGACCTCTTTACCTTTGCTGCGCGCCAGCGGGTAATCCTGAGGAACCGCACCGTAGAGATGACCAGCGATAATGTCGGCGTGTTGCACAGCAGTTGCGCTGTTGAGTACCGGATCAGTGAAACGTTTGGCAAAACCTACCGCCTCACCCACTGTCACTTTAATGTTGGAGCCGAAACGCGATCCCTGAGAATTCAGGAAGCTGACGAAATCATCACCCGACCAATCGCAAGACTCATAATCCGGGTGCCAGTCAGGTTCGTTTTGTACAGAAACTGTATACAGGGGAGCACCGTTACGTGACATAAAGTCAGTAAAATTCAACAGGTGAGTTGCGTATTCATCGTAATACTCGGGTTTTAATTTTCCGCCATTAATCAAACTGTTGTTGGTCTTCATATAAGCGGGTGGCGACCAGGGTGTGGCCAAAAGTTTGGCTCCCAGCTGACGCGCACGGACTGCAGCAGGCACCTGAATATTCCAGTTGGCCGAGTTGGGATCAATCCGCATACGCATGATGCTCAAACCCAATTGGCCTTCGCCGCTGCCAAAAGCGGTATCGATTTGCGAGCTGGTCAAATCACCGATCCAGCCGACACCGTTCATGCCGCCAAAACCGGTAATGGTCTGGTACTCGGTTGCTGCATTAATAGTGACGGATTGGGCAAAAACCTGAGTGCTGATAAACAGGCAGGTTCCGGCAAAAAGACGTAGACAGTTAAACAAGTTTGGTCGGAAATTCATTTTTCTTACCCTTTATGACTTATTAATAGAAGGTGCAGCCGATGATTCGAGTTGTCGGCAGTCAAATTAAAAACGCAGGCAAGAATATGAAAATCGCAAGGTGACTAATTGCAGTTTCGGTAGGATTTTTATAAAACAGCAGGGAGTTAAAGAGTTTATGTAATTAATTTAATGATTTTTTCATCAAAAAAAGCACAATGTGAACCACTTAACTCCCAGTTCATGAAGCGCTTCCGTGTGACAGGAATCACTAAAAAAGCGATTGGAAAAGAAAGGAATTGTTAGCAGGTTGAATTAAATAATATTTTTAAGATTTTTTGTTGCAGCTTTCCATTGGATCAAATACCTACTGATAACCATCGCAAGTTACTAACGGTTTTCTATATTTCATCCGTCTCTTTTGAAAGGTATAAATCTTTAAATGTTTTTGGCGCGCAACCGTATTCATTTTTAAATAGTTTGTTGAAATAGGAGACGTTGTTGTAGCCAACGGAATAGGCGATTTCCGAAACGTTGGCGTCAGGGTTTTCAGATAACAATCTGGCTGCTTCGGTAAGCCGCAATTTATTCAGATAAGCCGTAAAAGTGAGACCCAGTTCCTCTTTTAAAATATCGTTGATTTTAGTGCGATTAATCCCCAGTGCAGCAGCAGCACCTTCAAGGCTTAAATCCGGGTTGGCGTATTCGGTTGCGACAAAACGCAATACAGAACTTTTTTCCTTATCTTTTTGCGGTTCAATCGATAATTTTTTGTACGCAATAAAAGGTTGATCCTGTTTAACTCGCTCTTTCATTTCAAATGTCAAAACGGTTACATAGCGACGAATCAACCACACAAAAAATATTATCCACAAACATAAACTCAATCCCGCTGTTGCATAAATAAAGCGTGAATCAGTTCCCGTTAATTTCACATCGGTCAATTTCACATGCGATGGTGTATTAAGTGGGCTTTGCAAAGAGTTTACCCAGGCAAAACCCATGGTTTTATCCAGACGATAACCCGTCTCACTGAAATCATAACCATGACGACCCAGCCACCAATGAGGTGTATCCAAATCATCAAAATCGATATTGACAGTCGCCCAGTGGCTATCGCAAGAAAATGCCGTAGATGAAACCCGGCGCGATGCCATGTCGTTCAAGTTGGTGACCTTGTCGTCAAAACTGAAGAGTACAAATAACAATACATTTTTTGGCGTGCAGAGTATTTGAAAGGAAACTCCCGTATAACGTGACAAATCAATC
Organism: uncultured Cellvibrio sp.; assembly: GCA_946482345.1. The sequence continues at coordinate 891 of CAMLRJ010000414.1, read as the reverse complement.
TGCACAAATGATTGGATAGGATCTACGAAATAAGTGGAATAGTGTGTGTAAGGAAAAGGTTTTTCCGGGTCCAGAAAAAAATCATATTCCACAGTGCCCACTTCATTCTTGAGTATCAGTTGGGTTTTACCCTGTGGTGTCTTGGGTTCTATAGCGGAAGCCCATAGAAAAGCTTCGTCTCGCGCAGGAAACAGGGAAACATTAAGCCGGGATTTGACGACGCCCAGATAATTGATGGCAATCGTTGACAGTATCAAGCCTAACAAGGCGAGTGTAGCGTTTCGATAAAACCTTAACATGTTTGCCCAATATTATTCTGATAGGGGTTTGGCCAACAAAAACTATCCCAATGCCTGTCAAAAGACAATTAGCGGGGGAGTTTTTGTTAAGAAATGTAGACCTTTACCGATTGAATGGTTAAGACGAGTGCCTATTTTCGCGACACTGGTTAATATGGTCATTCAGTCAATAACCCAATAATGATAAGAGTGTTTTATGAATCTGACAAAAGCATTAATTGCATTAGCACTGACATCATCCCTGATTGCCTGTGGGGGTGGAGGCGGCGGTGGCAGTAAGCCTGCATCCAGCAGCGTGTCTTCAAGCTTGAGTAGTTCAATCTCAAGTTCAGTGTCTTCATCCGTATCCAGCTCGGTATCAGTTTCGTCTTCAATATCCAGCTCGATTTCAAGTTCTGTATCCAGCTCAATATCAATATCTTCGTCTACGTCCAGCTCCAGTTCACTTTCATTGTCGAGCAGTTCGACTTCGGTGTCTTTCAGCTCAATCAACGCATCTATCAGTAATTTTATTGTGGTGGATCAGTTTGGTTATTTGCCGGATGCACAAAAAGTAGCGGTCATTCGCGACCCGCAAACGGGTTATGACGCG
>CAMLRJ010000413.1 GCA_946482345.1 uncultured Cellvibrio sp. | reverse complement strand
TGTCGGAAAATCCCCGTAGTACCCAGGGACGTGAACGTGCAGCCTATATGACAAAAAATGGAATCGGTTTTTATGAACAAAAGCATTATCGTGAAGCCATTAAAGTATTTCGCAATGCAGTCGGTGTGTTTCCCGGTCATCTCGGCCTTAATCTTAATTTAATACAGGCTGTGGTTGCAGAAATCAAAGAGGGTGGGGACAAAAAACTTTACGAATCAATTAGCCGCAAAGCATTGCAGCGTGTGAGCAATATTGATTTGCAAGACTCGCAATATGCTCGCTATGAATATCTGCGCAAACAAATAGATGATATTTTTCCTCAATCGCGTTAACATGTGCCACCGTTACCAGAGGTCGGTAACATCAACACTTCAATGACCTCGCCCATTTATCCATATCGCGAGTCATTATGTCATTTGAACAATTATCACTATCCCCTGAAATTTTAAAAGCACTATCTGAAAAAGGTTATACCTCTCCCACCCCGATTCAACAAAAAGCCATACCGGTTATTTTATCGGGCAAAGATATTTTGGCTGGTGCGCAAACCGGCACTGGAAAAACGGCAGGTTTCACTCTACCTTTATTACATTTATTGCAACAAAAATCCGTTAGTAAACTACCCAATGGTCGCAAACCAGTTCGCGCATTAATTTTAACGCCTACTCGTGAATTGGCTGCACAGGTACACGACAGTGTGCGCACATATGGAAAAAATCTGTCATTACGTTCGCAAGTTGTATTTGGCGGTGTCAGTATTAATCCGCAAATGATGCATTTGCGTGCGGGTGTCGATATTTTGGTCGCAACACCAGGGCGATTGCTGGATTTAATCAAACAAAATGCAGTTGCTATTAATACCGTTGAAATTTTTGTTCTGGATGAAGCAGATCGTATGCTCGATATGGGCTTTATTCATGACATCAAAAAAGTCATGGCGCTGTTACCAAAACAAAGACAAAACTTACTTTTTTCTGCGACATTTTCAGATGAAATCAAAACACTTGCCGACAAATTATTAAATTCACCGGTATTGATTGAAGTTGCGAAACGCAATACAACATCGGAATTGGTTGAGCAACGGGTACATCCTGTTGATCGCAATCGCAAGCGTGAATTGCTATCACATTTAATTCGCCAAGGTGATTGGCAACAAGTATTGGTTTTCACCCGCACTAAACATGGTGCGAATAAATTGACCGAACAACTGATCCAGGATGGCATTTCCGCAGCGGCTATTCATGGTAATAAAAGTCAGGGAGCCAGAACCAAAGCTTTAGCTGATTTCAAATCAGGCAGTATTCGTGCGCTTGTTGCAACTGATGTGGCAGCCAGAGGAATTGATATTGATAAATTACCGCACGTTGTGAATTTTGAATTACCCAATGTCCCGGAAGATTATGTGCACCGCATCGGTCGCACGGGCAGGGCAGAAGCAGAAGGCGAAGCAGTATCTTTAGTTTGTGTTGATGAGCAGGAATTTTTGCGCGATATTGAAAAATTAATTAAAAATCCAATTCCGAAAACCGTGATCCCCGGTTTTGAACCCGATCCAAATGCCAAAGCAGAACCCATTAAATTGGGCCACAGAACAACACTTGGCGGTCGTCCTGGAAAGCCTGCCCCCAAACTGGGTGCAAAACCAAAAAATGGCAGCAAGCCGAAAACTGCAGGCAGCGCGGGTAAATCGCAAGGCCCAGGTAAATCACAAAATACCGGCAAGCCACAACCATCAAAAACCAACAACCAACGCAATACAAAAACATCCGAACAAAAACCACCAAAATCTTTTTCTGCCAAACCCGCAGCCAATAAATCCAAACCAAAACCGTCTGCTCGTTGAGGGCAATCAAATAACGCTTGGTTGGTTTTTTTGTGGGAACAGTCCTCTGACATTAAATGCAGTTACTTATTTCATTGTCCGCTAGATGACTTTTTAGGTGCATCTTTGCTTCAAACGAAATACATACCCAATTAAAATTGCTGCAAATATCATAGCTATTCCTGCCCATGACCAATAGACATAATACTTGCCTGCTTCTTCGACGATTGCTGGCCCCACATATGGATCTTGAAGTTCTGAAATTTGCCCGTAGCAAAAAAATAGACTTATCGGTACAACACAAAGAAGCATACTGGGTTTAAAACGAGCGGAAAGAAAGCCGACTGTAGATAGAACAGTACAGGTAATTAAAACTGCACTTAAAGAAAGTTCTTTATCCATAACCTCTGCTTGGGCAGTATTGCCAACAAGTAACGCTATGAGAAGGGAGATGTTTTTCATGAGGTGTTTAGCTTTCATTTTAACTTCTCCAGCTGCCCCTTGCGGCGCACAATATTTTTATAATCCCATTGGATCTGCTGTGATTTTTTTAGCCAGCGTTTTAAATCTTTTGTGTTTATTTGTGCGGCAGAAGTATATCTGACTTCAGCAGCTTTGAAACTGCCTTCATTTTGTAAGCCTTCTTCTTCAAAAGATTGGCCGCTCCAGAAAAGTAGTCGGACAGATTGTTTTAGTTTGCTGTATCCAACAATTGGGTTGCCGTCTAAAAACCAGACCGGGTGGGCGTGCCATATCTTGCTTTCGGCTTGGAGAAGATTGTTGTCAATTTCTTGCGCCAATATTTTACAGATTTCCTTATCTTCCGGCGCTTGATTGTCATTGTACTTTTCAATATCAGAATGCATTTTGAACCTCTTCATGTGTATCCGATTAACACTGATCAAGACGCCGCTTCTTCCTGATTAATAACAGGCGTTTTATTGTTGCTCAGTTGCATTATGACGTAAGCAAGGCTGGACAAAATTAAAAATCCCCAGGTAACAGGAATCAAAGTGTTGTCATAAGCTTGGCCTATGGTGGTGCCGATTACCAGGGCAATAATTGAAGATACCGAGCCAATAATGGCAGATGCAATGCCTGCTACGTGGCCCATGGGTTCCATTGCGATAGCGTTGATGTTGCCGAAAATGAATCCGAAGCAGAAAAATATTAGTCCGGCGAAAATTAAAAACATCCACAATTCAATTGCAAGAAAATTATGCAGTAATAAAAATACAGCTGAAGCGGCGATCATCATTTTAACGGCAGTATTACAAATTCTTTGCATACCCAGTTTTACGACAACAAAAGAATTCGCCAAAGAAGAGGCGCCAAAGGCCAGAGCCAGTAAACCGAAATAAACAGTAAACATTTTCCCTGTATTAAACTGCACTTGAAAGATTTGTTGCGATGAGTTGAGGTATCCAATCATGCTACCAAAAAATAAACCCATGCTCAGCGTATAACCCAGAGTGACACGATTTGTCAGCACTTCACGAAAACCTGCGCTAAAACTGGTGATTGAAAAAGCAATGCGTTTTTCTTTTGGCAGGCTTTCTTCAAGTCTGAAAAAAATCCAGGTACAGATGATAATTGCATAAACCATATAAAAAATAAAAATGCTTCGCCAATCGGCAATTAATAAAATACCTTGTCCAAGAGAGGGAGCAATTGCAGGTACGCCCATAAAAATTAACATCACAATCGACATTATTTTCGCCATTTGGCTGCCAGAATATTGATCACGTACTATCGACATGGCAGACACATAAGGCCCGGAAACGCCAAGCCCCTGAATAAAACGTCCAATCAAAATGGTGTTGAGGTCTTCCGCTAAAAAACAAATAACGCTACCAAGTAAAAACAGACAGATGCCTATGTAGAGGATTTTCTTGCGCCCGGTTGCATCTGACAACGGGCCTGAAATTAATTGGCCTATCGCCATGCCCAGAAAAATAGCGCTGATTAATAATTGGGCTTGATTGGCTTGTTTAATCGCCAGATCCTCACGTATGACTCCCAAAGCCGGTAACAGTGCGTCTATCGATATGGCAATAACGGACATAAGAAAGGCAATTAAAATAATAAATTCTGTAGTTGAAATACTGTAACTGGGGGTAGGTTGTGACATGGGAGATCCTGAAAGCGAATGAATGGTTTGAATAGTCGGTTGATATGGCTGGATTTCGACATCCAGAAATAATGAAGGTTAATTATATATCTTAAGGCATT
>CAMLRJ010000412.1 GCA_946482345.1 uncultured Cellvibrio sp. | reverse complement strand
GATCCTGTTGTATTAATTGCCTTCGTACTGCTGGCGGTCTATTTAATTCTGGGCATTTTGTACGAGAGCACCATTCATCCTCTAACCATCTTATCGACACTTCCTTCAGCGGGAATCGGCGCTCTACTCACACTACGATTAACCGATACCCCTTTCAGTTTAATTGCGATGCTCGGTTTATTTTTATTGATCGGCATAGTCATGAAAAACGCCATTCTCATGATCGACTTCGCCCTGGAACTCGAACGCAAAGAAGGCCTTTCTTCCCGCGATTCCATCTATCAAGCCGCCATGACCCGTCTACGCCCGATCCTGATGACCAACCTCGCAGGGCTATTAGGCGCCCTCCCCTTAATCCTCGGCTTCAACGAAGGCTCCGAACTCCGAACTCCACTAGGCATCACGATTATCGGTGGCCTGGCAGTCAGCCAATTCCTAACTTTATTCACTACACCAGTGGTGTATTTGTATATGGAGAAGATTCGGAATTGGGGGTTGGGGAGATTTGTTAGAGCGGAGCAACATTAGTTATCTTGATGACCAGAGCAAAAATGACTAGTATGAGTGACCACATTCTGATTCGAGGTCAGTATGAATCAACAATTATCCAAATCAGCCTTTAAAGCCAAAGCACTTGAGTATTTCAGACAAGTTGAAGATACAGGTGAAAGTGTGATCGTCACGGATCATGGCAAACCTGTCGTTGAAGTCAGAGCAGTGCAACAATCCGAGATAGATCCTCTAGCGATCTTAAAAGGAACAGTTGTGAAATATGAACAACCCTTTGAACCAATTGAAGACTGGAATATTAACGATAAGGAAATTTGAGTTATGGTTGTACTGGACACGCACGCCCTGATTTGGTGGGTTTCACAAGATTCCCGATTGAGTGAAACCGCCCGCAAAATAATTGAAGAACAATTGGTAGATGGAAAAATTATTATTTCCAGTATTTCGACTTGGGAAATTGCTCTGTTAGTAGAACGTGAAAAATTAGTTCTTTCGATGGATGTCGCTTCCTGGATATCCACAATCGCTACGATTAAAAACGTTCACTTTTATCCAGTCGATAACGATATTGCGATTAAATCTGTTCACTTACCCGGCGACTTCCACAAAGACCCCGCCGACAGAATGATCGTCGCCACCGCAAGAAAATTAGCAGCACCACTCATTACCAAAGATGAAAAAATTTTGGGTTATTCTCATGTGAAAACGATTTGGTAGATCGCTGAAATCTGCCATAAGATTCAATCTAAATTAAAGATATTACAAACCTAAGAAAGAACTAACTATGAAATATCCATGTCTTTTTTTTACGAAGAAATTTTTATCATTTGGAAGCAAAGATGATCAACCCGTATTTTCCGACAACAATGTTTATATCAAGAAAAAAATTGGTGATAACAAGTATCTTTTTAAATTAGGCTCCTCTGATTCTTGGGATGTAATATTCATCCTTGATAGCCTGGGAACCTTATATAAAGTTTCTTATATTAAATACAATCTTAAGTGGTTGTCGTACTTTAATTTTTCAACTGCCGAAGGAATAATCGATAAAGTTAATATTCAAACAGCAGGGGACATGAAAGAAATATTAAAAAATTGGTACTCAAATACAGACAAAGATTTATCATTTTCTTCACACTTCATGACATCACTAAAGAAATTGCCATCAGATAAACCTTTCAATATCAATGAACTATGCAACTACATTCCTGGAATCTGCTATAAAAACAATATCAACAATTGATACTACAAACTCACCGCATCCCCCAACCGAGGATACAAGCGAAACACCCCATCTATCGCCTGAATATCCGCTTTCGCCAAACTTCGCAACACTTGAAATTGCACATCGGTCAGAATTAATTGTGTGTGTTGTTTTTGGCAGTGGGTGATTAATTTTGTGAGGGCAGAAACACCGCCGGCGTCTAATAAGCTTACGTTGTCGAAATATAAAATAATGACGCGATCTTTTTCGCAATATTTTGTTAGCTCGCCGAAAATTTTATCGGCGGCGGCGAAAAATAAGGGGCCGGTGATTTTAAATACGCGATAACGTTCAGGTAAATCGTCGGGTAGATATTGTTTATTTTTGGTGATGTCAATTACGCGGGTCATGTCGGCGATTTGTTTCATAAATAAAATCGCGGCCAATACAATTCCGGTGCTGATGGCGATCACCATATCAAACATCACAGTCAGAAAAAAACAGCAGAGAAAAATCCAACGGTCACTCGCTTGTGATGTTTTGAGCAGATGCAAACTTTTCGGTACCTCGCTCATATTCCATGCGACAACTAACAATAAAGCCGCCATGCCGGACATGGGCAAATATCCCAGAAGTGAGGCGAAACTCACCAAGCCGAGCAATACCACTAATGCATGAATCATCGCTGCGATTGGCGATTCGGCACCGGCTTTGAAATTGGCGGCTGAACGTGCGATGGCGGCGGTTGCGGATATTCCACCAAAAAAAGGCGCGATCAGATTGCCTATGCCCTGCCCTAATAATTCGCTGTTGGCGCTGTGGCGTTTGCCTGTCATGCCATCGAGTATCACCGCACAAAGTAAGGACTCTATGGCGCCCAACATGGCGATTGCAAATGCAGTGGGTAATAAATCCCGTATTAATTGCCAGCTGATGACCAAGGGTTGTCCGTCGGCACCGGGCTGTGTCCAGGGCCATTGAAAGCCGGGCAAAATCGGGGGAATTCCGCTGCCAATGCTGCCATCGGCGGCGATGTAGCTAAAACGTGAATCGATAGTATCAACCGCAAAACCTGCATGATTAAACGCCAGAGCCATAAGACCGGCAATCATGATTGCAGGCAGATGCGCAGGAACAGGGGTTTTCAAACGCGGCCATAAAAGCATCACCGCTAGTGTGCTGATGGCGACCAACAAACTCGGCCAATGGGATTGCGGAATGGATTGGGCGAGTAAAGTGATTTTATCCAGATAGTGTTCCGGCATGGTTTCAATCGGTAAACCGAAAAAATCCTTGATTTGCAGCGTCGCAATCACCACACCTATACCACCGGTAAATCCTAATGTGACGGGTTCGGGAATGTATTCGATCAATCGTCCCAAACGAAACAACGCCATCACAATCAAAATGCCGCTGGCCATCAAACTCGCGACCAGTAATCCACCCAAACCATATTTTTGGGTTATGGGATAAAGAATCACGACAAAAGCGGCGGTTGGACCCGAAATACTAAAACGTGAGCCGCCAGTAAGTGCAATAAAAAAACCGGCGATAACAGCGGTATAAAGCCCGTATTGCGGCGGCACACCACTGGCGATTGCCAATGCCATAGCAAGGGGAATGGCGATAATGCCGACGGTTAATCCTGCCAGGAGATCCTTTCGAAAACGCGTTGCAGTGTAAGTTTCGGAAAAACAACTTTCACGCAAAGCATGACCAATCCGTAAAGAAAATAAGTGGGCTCTGTGCGACATATTTTGTCCTGACTTTGTTTTTGATGAGTCGGCCTGCAATGAGTCGAGCGCTTTAACATCCTAACGATATGTTCGGGAAATAAAAACAATATTTGGTGCATGACACAAATTACAAACGAATACCCCGATGGTCACAACAAAATATCCGGCTTTTTGGTCGATGAACTTCCAGGTTTTGGCCTGTTACTTTCTGCGCGATAAGTAAAAACCAATGAGCATTTTTTCGTTTCAGTCGTGTTTTTTCCGGCGGCATGAAAAAGATTACTATGAAATAAAAGCAAATCGCCTTGATTTAACTCTATGGCAGTTGCACGCTCCAAAAATTCTTTGTTTTTTGCAAAATCAGTACGCAAAAATTGTTTTTCATCTAATTGAAACGATTCCACTTCCCAACGATGTGAATTCGGTAAAACCCACAAACATCCATTCTCCGGACGCTCATCGGTTAATGCGAGCCACGCCGATATCAATTCAGGTTGCTCAAAATTCCAATAGCGACTATCCCTATGCCAGCCAGTACGACTGGAGTGGCTGGGATATTTTGTCATGACACAATTATGATGTGATTGAGAAAGACAAATAGTGTCA
>CAMLRJ010000411.1 GCA_946482345.1 uncultured Cellvibrio sp. | reverse complement strand
AAGGTCGATATTATTGGTTCACACAATTGTGGTTGGTAACGGATAAAAAGGGTGAATGGGGATATTCGGATTGATACAAGTTGTAATATGAAAGCCATAGTCCATGGTCTATGGCTTTTATTCAATAGAATAAACAATCAATTATTCCAGTCGATTAACCTTTATCGCCTTGCGCAACGCATCAATATAAGTGTCGCCTATTTCGGAATATTTATTCAAACCTGCGACCATTGCGTAACCGGTAAACTCAGTGGGTGTATGGCGTAGTTTTGCGCGCAATTCTCGCCAGTGGCGATAAGCAGTATGGGTATTAATGTTTCGATAATAAGCTGTCACCGATTCTTCAACATTCGAAAATTTTCTGACTTCGTGTTTTTTTCCGGGCAGTCTCTTTGCCGGCACTATGCCGCAACCGGGGGTGTAACACCATTGACCAAAAAGATTGTAGCCTTCAATCGCAAAACGCGATGTTCCCCAGCCGGATTCTATAGCTGCTTGCGCAATGACCATGGCGGGTGGAATGGTATCGACGCGCAAAAATAAAATTTCAATCGCTTTGCCATCATCCGGATATCGTTCTTTGGTAACGTGATATTTTTCACGTAATTTTTCCAGGTTACGTTGATTAACTCCGGTGACAGTATTACTGGATAACCATTCAGCATGAATCAACATCAAACGGTTTCTGGATTTTAAAATTTTTGTATTTTTTTGTTCAATCAATGGCATCAGCAAGTTAACAAATTGCTCTTTTCTTTCCGGTGTGGTTTCAATTGCTGAAAAATCGGGAAGTAGAGTTGATGAAGTCAGCTCATCGTTGTCAACCGTGCCGGCAATGACAGGAACTTGTGGTGCGATAGCTGCTTTGAATGGATGCATTGATAAATAAAAGACCAATAACAAACAAGCGATGGGGTAAGCTGTTAATAGTAAAATAATAAACCACTGTGACGACTTGTTTTGCATAATCAATAAACCTGGTGAAAAAATAATTTTTTGTATTCAACTCCCGGCTTAGCCGGGAGTTGTTCCCCCCTTTGAAAAAGGGGGGCTAGGGGGGATTTAAAATCTACAAATCATGTACCATTTTAAATCCCTCCCCCGCCTCCCTTTTTCAAAGGGAGGAGCTAGTCCCTCTCCCTGGCAAGGGGGAGGTTAGGAGGGGGTCTTGTTTAAATCTCCAAATTTTTCCGCAACTCTTCCATGCGTTTTATATTTTCTTCCGTGCTGAGCGGTGTTTCAATTGTTTGTGTTAATACAGGCGCATTAGGTGCATTTAATGTTTCACCGCGCATAACACGTTCGCACAATTTCAAATAATGTTTTTCATAAATCGGAAAGGCTATTTTTTCACTGCTACTTTGTAAAAAATACCAATCGCAAGCAACACCTGCGTGGTAAACCGCTGGATGGCTCCAGTGGTAAGCCGCTTTTGGATTAGGTGCACGACAGGCTTCTACATAAGCGGTATGTGCATCAGGCAAGCCAATTTCTTCCGGTGAAGGTTGGCAGGCACGAATCATGCGGTTCAGCGTGGGTAAAAATTCTGATTCTGCAATTACCTTTTTGGCTCCACGTAAAATAGTTTCAGGAGTAAATTCTGTTAATGCATCCAGCCATAATTTTTTAATCGAATTCAATACCTGGGTGTCGCTATAAGCTTTGTAATACTGGTTATGATAATTGATACGAAACAATGCAAAGACTTCATTCAGTGCATCGATTTGCGCAGACGTCGCTACTTTAAATGTTTTATTTTGCCCAGCTTCTATCGGTAAGGTCTTCGACGAGGCTGCGAGTTCTTGTGCTAGTTGATTGATGAGTGGCTGACTGTCCTGCATGCTGATTTACCTGCTGCGGATTAAAAAGATTAATAGAGTGTTGTTTGGCCCAAACATATTTTACGTGCTGTAAAAATTTGGTATTCCATGAGCTGTGCACTTGTTTGCTGTCGCGCCAGAATAAAATAAATTCCGGTAATAATTTTTCAGCAAATGACATTTCAATATTGGCCAGTCGTAATACATCGAAAACATCCTTGCTGGGTTGCCAGGCTTCGGGTAAAAATCGTGGCATAGAGTCCTGCTCAATACTGGCTTTGAATCTGACCCATTGACGTTTGACATGTTGGATGAACTTACTGTTCCATGTGCGCCCGGTTTCACCGCGTTCTTTCCAATAAATAATAAATTCCGGAATGGAGTCTTCAATAAAAGTGGTGCTGATCTGCGCACCTTCCAATAAAATTTTCATGGCGTCGTCACTGGGCCGCCAACCGGTATACATAGGTGATTCCTGATCCTTGCGAAATTTATCTTCTTCATATTTTCGCCATTCATGAATGACATAATCACGAAAAGTGGATCCCCATGAATGTCGTACTTCCCGTCTGTCTTTCCAGTAATAAATAAATGATGGCAATTGTTCCCAAATAAAATCGCGACTGATACCCAACAGCATTAATTGTTTGACCAACTCTTCATCGGGTTGCCAATTATCCGCAATTAAATTCGCTATACCTTGGGCATTTGACGGTGCGTGTATAGCTGTTTCTCCGTTGTTAGTCTGGATAACACCGGTGGCAAATGTGAGCTTCAATTCCCGGCTACTGATATAAGGCGCCGATTCCAATTTGATAATGCCCTGATCATGAAGGCTTTTACTGATGCGCTGGATATCATAATCCGTCCAAAAAGGCGTCAGCTTTTGCAGTTGGGATTGTGGCAAATGTAACGCTTGTCCCAGATAGCAGGCCGCATCACCCAAAATGGCGAGCAGGCAGGCTTCTTCCAGGCCAATAGTGGCAGCCAAAGAAGGAGATACCACCAAAGGTTTTTCAGGGAGCAGTTGATTGGTCATGTTCGGATCAAGGCTAAAACAAAGGGCGAATTGTAGGCGGATACGCCGTGATCTTCTATCTAATTTTGTGCCGCAATCAGCTCTTTGGTGAGGTTTTCACAGGATTGATTGGTGACCTGGATTTTCAATAACTCCGTCCCGGTAAAATAAAACATATAACAGATTTTACTGTTAGAACTTCCAGCAAGCCTGCGAATATCTGCTGCATGGACAACCTGATAATCGTATACAGCATCGGATGAAGTTTTCACCATATTGAGTTTAATGTAACCATTGCCAATCGATTTCAGGCTTTCAATTGATTCCGGCATTCTGCCCGCATTGGTGTAGGTCGATACAAATAATAGAACAAAAAAAATCAATAATTTTTTCATAATCGATGCCATCAATATTCAGCTGTTCATTTTCAGTGATTGCAAAATAAATTTATAGGAACCCATGCGAGTCTGGCTGATTTTACCTGATTTCAATGCAGTTAATAATGCGCATCCAGGTTCATGGCTGTGTGAACAATCGCGAAATTTGCAGTGGCCAATATAGGGGCGAAATTCAATAAATCCATCCAGAATTTCATCTTCTTCCATGTGCCATAAACCGAATTCGCGAATACCCGGTGAATCAATCAAGTCACCACCTTCGGGGAAATGCAACAACACGGCACTGGTGGTGGTGTGAGTGCCTTGTTGTTTTTCGGATAGATTGCCAACGCGCAATTGTGCATCCGGAATTAATGCGTTGATCAGTGATGATTTGCCTACGCCCGATTGCCCGACAAATACAGACGTTTTTTGATCGAGTAATTTTTTGAGATCGGTTAATCCATTTTCATTTTTAGCGGATATTTTTAAAACGGTATAATCCAGATCGCGATAGGTTTTTTCCAATAAATCCATTTTGGATTTTATTTTTTCGTCTATCGCATCTGATTTATTAATAATAATAATGGGTTCCAGTTCAATAGCGTGAGCCGCAATTAAATAGCGATCAATTAAATTGGCATGAGCTTCCGGGTAAGGGGCAATCACAATAAATAATCGATCGATATTCGCTGCAATTGTTTTCAGATCGCCGTGTGGATCAGGCCTGTGCAAAGCCGAGCGCCGGGGCAAAACAGCCACTACAACGCCCATCGGATTTCCTGAGCACCAGACCACTTTATCGCCAGTCACTAACGAACCGAGATTGCTGCGAAAGTGGC
>CAMLRJ010000410.1 GCA_946482345.1 uncultured Cellvibrio sp. | reverse complement strand
CGCTGATGGCCAGAATATCCAGCCGGTGGTCGTCGATGAATTTCGCATCGGGGTACTTAGCCGATTACGCCGGTGTATTGGCGATCAATACGTTAAAACAACGATTGGCGGCCATTGCCCAATGGCATATAGACCAGGGGATGCCAGACCCCACCAAAGCCCCCATGGTGAAGAAAGTGTTAAGAGGTATTCGTGCGACGCATCCCACTCAAGAGAAACAAGCCAGGCCATTGCAATTATCGGAGTTGGAGCAGCTGGATGCCTGGTTGGGCCAACAAATTGCGCTGGCCGCAGATCAAGGCAATCGAAGATTATTATTGAAGCATCGGCGCGACCGGGCCTTGGTGCTTTTGGGGTTTTGGCGTGCATTTCGAAGCGATGAGCTAAGTCAGCTAGAGGTTGATCATATCGATCTCATTCCCATGGAGGGGATGAGAATATTTATGCCACGAAGTAAAACGGATAAAAACTATCAGGGTAAAACGTACGCTACTCCAGCTTTATCCCGCCTTTGCCCTGTGACGGCGTACCAGGAGTGGATTGATGAGTCCCGGCTCACCACAGGCCCTGTGTTTCGGAGTATCAATCGCTGGGGGCATATAGGCGCTGCTGCGCTGCATCCCATCAGTATTATTCCATTGCTTCGCGGCCTATTGGTAACCGCCAATATCATGGATGCAGAGCATTTTAGCAGCCACTCCCTACGTCGTGGCTTCGCCAGTTGGGCCAATGCCAGCGGTTGGGATTTGAAAACGCTGATGGATTATGTGGGCTGGAAAGATATGCGCTCAGCCATGAAATACATCGATGCACCAGATCCTTTTTTGCAACACCGCATCAACAAGGAACTGGATAGCTCCCTGCAAAAATCCCTAACCGCCAACTAAACAGAGCCGTACCCGTAAGGCTCAATTCGCAGAAACACGTACTGCACCGCTTTTTCAACTAACCCCACCGCATATGAGCGCGCCATCCCCAGCGTGGACGCTTAGCGTGTAGGCACTCGCCTATTCAAAAAGTGGATAAAACGTACCAATTTCCATGGTCGTTCATTTACAAACAACCCAAACAAAACTAAGGTACGCGTTACCAAGCGTCGTGCAGCAAATAAAATAGTTATTATTTATGAAAATAGGTAATTCAATACCCCTAATTTAAAAAATTGCACAAAATTGTGCTTTTAATTCATTTAAGGAATATTGGTGTATTTTTAAATAACTAATTTACGATTTTACTGGATCGTACGATCCAGAGAATTGACTGGAAATTGATCAATGAGAACGCCAACAGAGGAATCCTATCGCCCCTTTGAAGATGCCTACAGCTTCTTCAATGAGCGTTTATTTGGCGGTGAGTTACCCGAATGTTTGATTACGTTTCAACGTCAAAAACGAATCATGGGGTATGTATCGCTCGAACGATGGGTAAACAATCAGCGGGAGTATAAACACGAGTTAGCGATAAACCCAGAGTATTTTGCAAATTATCCCCTGATTGAAATCTGCCAAACACTTTGCCATGAGATGGTTCACGTCTGGCAATCCAAGTTCGGCACGCCAGGTCGTCGCGGTTACCACAACCTAGAGTGGGCTAATAAAATGATGGCGATCGGCCTGATGCCATCGACAACGGGGGAACCCGGTGGCGACATTGTTGGAGAGCACGTTGCGGATTATATTCTTTCCGATGGCGCATTTAAGGCGGCATTTGATGAGCTGACGGCAACAGGGTTTCAACTGACCTGGATGGATCGCTATCCCGTAGTTCGCCAGGAAACACGCACCGTTACCTACACGCGAGTGGGTAAACCGGTAGAACTGGATACACAAGTTCCCTCGGCCAGTATGATGCTGGAGGATCGAACAGAAACTACGGCTCGGCAAACGCTCCCATATTCTTTTGAAGAGCTGGATGCAGCCTTCACTGAAGTGTTTACCCCGCAATTATTACCACCAGCCAATGCTGTACCGACGACTAAGCCCAAAGTGTCGAGCAACAAACACAAGTACCGCTGCCCCAAGTGTCACATGCAGCTATGGGGAAAACCCGAACTATATGTCATTTGTGGTGAGTGCAACGCGGCACTGGTCGAAACGGAATAATCGTTATTGCCCCAGCATCTCCTTCAGGAGTTCATCAATATCCAGTCTTTCACCATCGAAGGAAAATGTATAACTTCCATTGAAATTAATATGCGTCCAGGCAACCGGAGAGCAGTGTTTTATTTCTTCAAGTTTTAGCGATTGATTTTCACGCTCATAACGTCGAACCATTGACGACAAAATGCATGAGTTGAAATAGATAACGCAATTTGCGATGAGACGGCTACATTCATACCACAGCGAAATTTCTTCATCTGAGTTTCCCCGTAACTTGCTCCCATTCACTTGCTCAATGCGTCGTTGCAAATTGTGATAAGACTCTCCACGGTTCAACGCACGTTGTACATAACCCCGGAATGTAGAGTCATCAATGAAATCCAGCAAATAAATACATTTGATGAGTCGGTCATATTCTGCGAGCGCCCTAAATGGGTTAACTTTAGTTTTTAAACGTGACATTTTGCGTACAATATTGGCTTGGGATACTTCACGGCTGTGTAAGCTCATCAGAATTTGTTGAATAAAATCCCAGCCGTCAGCAATAAGTTTGTAATTAATCGGTTTTACGAGAGAAACCTCACAACGATTATCCGTTTGAATGCAGCGGAAAAGATTGGATAATATTTTCCCTGGGCGGGCATAACGGGGTGCGAAACTCCATTTTGATAAATCCAGCAATGCGAAGTTGAATTGATTAGCACCATGTGTATCGGTCGATATGATCGTCGGCTGAATATCAGAGGTATTGTTATAGAGCACATCAAAAAGATAATGTGATTCATGGGTGTAAGGTTTCATAATCTCGGCGTTGACAGGCACATGATTAGCGCTAAGTGTCACTGCCGACAAACCTTTTCCTCGCCCGAAATATTTTGATGAAAATTGCGTACTGATCGTATTGAAACGACTTTCAAAGCGTTGACCATCGAAACTTGCATGCAACTCATTTTCCTGAATATTGTAATATTTAAATACCTCTAATCGAGAGATCGCATTGCTAATCGCATCATTAGCATCGTGAATGGTTTCACCACGAAGGAAATCTTTTTCGGTTTTTCTTAAATCATCATAAGATAGATTGCTGAGCGTCGCCATATGGTGTGTTCCATATCGCGTGCCGTTAGCAACGATACAGGCGATTACATGATCCAGATCGGAGGGAGGTTTGCGCAGACGCTTATGAGTGAGTTTTGACGAAAATTGAGTGTTCCGTTCAGTGAATGCGATGATGTCACCAATGTGAATTTGCCGCATTTTTCGGTAGAAATTTTCAGAGGCATCCATGGTGGCTACGTTTGGCTTAATTGTCCATTTCGTTTTGCTATCACTGTCAGTGAATATGACAGAAGTGTTTTCTCCAGCGCCTAATCGTGCACTCACATCCTTCCTTTTTCTTTCTAAAAGTGCCGCTTTTTCATCAAGCAACTCCTTAATTGGCCGTTTAATATCTACCAAACTACTGGTTTCTAGCAGCTCAGGAACTCGGCCTGAATCGACAAAATCCTTTTCATACCATTTATAAGAGAGACTCTCATCGACGCAAAACTTAAGATCTTCCATGCGCTCTTTTACCCTAATATATAACAACATTTCGGCTCTGATGAAATTGACGCTATTGCTTTCTTCACCGGTATCATGCAACACATGCGGCCTTAATTCCGGTTTGATCAGGCGCAAATCAAAGGTGTTGATTTGGCCAGCATCTGTTAACTCTTGTTGAGAAACTTTAACCTGGCGCAATAGGGCTTGAGCAGAGGCATCATGGGAATCAAAGTTATGACATAGAAACAATATCCGAAGAATATCTTTGATTCGACTTTGTTTTTCTTCGTAATATTCCCACTGATATTTTTTAACATCTGTTTTTATCGCGGAAAAAAAGCTTGTTACACCTGTAATTTGATCTTCAGGTAAAATCTTGAAGGCTTTTTTACGAACTACGGAAAATGCAACATCATCA
>CAMLRJ010000409.1 GCA_946482345.1 uncultured Cellvibrio sp. | reverse complement strand
CTGTAGAAAACTTATCCAATGCCACATGACGCTCACTCAATTCAACCAACAAGCGCTGTAAATTCAATTTACCAATCAGGTCGAATCTTTTTTCATCGCTATGATTATTCATCCATATTTTTGCAGACACTTCCCCTTCACTGGTTAAGTAACTTTTTTGTCCACTGAGCAAAAATGTAGTGGCCGCTTGCAGAGGTTCACTGGTTGGAAATTGATTTAACTCCAAATAACCACTGGCTTTCAGATTATCCTGATCACGCGGGTCACCTTTGGCTTCAAGTAATAAATATAAACTGCGAGGTTTTTCATCCAAATCAACTTGCAATACCAAACGATGGAAGTCCCCATTATTTTCCAATAGCAAATTGGGTGCTCTGAGATTTAATTTTTGACCGTTAAAAAATTGAAATTGCAGATGACTTTGTTTAATCGCCATATGGTGCGACAGCAGCAACATGTCGATTAGCGGATCAAGCGTTGCATTGCCGGTTTTATTGGTTTCGGTTTCTACTGCTGTATCCAGTGATTTCAGCCCGGGAATTTTCCAGAAACCATTTTCCTGTTGTTGAAAAGTGATATTGATTTTTTCAATGCTCAGATCACTCCAAACCAAACGTGCATTTTTAAGTGAACGCAATATATCCAAACGCAACATGGCACGGCTGACATCAGCAATAGGTTCACCGGAAACGCTTTGCAAATTAACACCTAACAATTGCACGCCAGGTTTAAGTCCTTGCCAATCTGCATTGATTTTTTGGATAGTCACTTTTGCATCGAGTCGCGAAGATAAATAACCCGCGATGGAATCCTGATAATCCGACAATAAGTAGGAAAAGCTCCGCCCTGACTGCACCAGAATTGCTAATAAGATCAGCATTATGGCAATCAGCAAATAAAACCACTTAACCAATCTTCGTAATAAACGCGTCATTCAATTACTTCTTAAAATAATTTCACCCCCTCCTAACCTCCCCCTTGGCAAGGGGGAGGACCCTACTCCCTGCTTAATGCAGAGTGACATTTAGTCCCCTCCCCTTACGAAGGGGAGGGTTAGGGTGGGGTTTGTTTTTCAAATCAACACAATATCGTACTGTTCTTGTGTGAACACCGATTCCACACGAAATTCAATTGTGCGTTGAATAAATGCTTCCAAATCGGCAACGTAAGCGGCTTGTTCATCCAACAATCGATCAACCACCAATGCAGAAGCCAACACCAAAAATTTTTGATTGTCGTAAGCGCGAGCCATACGCAGCACTTCACGAAAAATTTCATAACACACAGTCTCTGCCGATTTCACCCGGCCTTTTCCCTGACAAGTTGGACAAGGCTCGCATAAGAGTTGTCCAAGTGATTCGCGTGTACGCTTGCGAGCCATTTCAACCAAACCCAATTCAGACACGCCGGTAATTCTTGTTTTGGCGTGATCTTTTTCCAATGCTTTTTCCAAGGTTCGCAACACCTGGCGTTGGTGTTCCGGATCTTTCATATCAATAAAATCCAAAATAATAATGCCACCCAAATTGCGCAAACGCAGTTGCCTTGCAATCGCTGTGGCAGCTTCAAGATTGGTTTTAAAAATAGTTTCTTCCAAATTGCGATGTCCGACAAATGCGCCAGTATTTACATCGACAGTAGTCATAGCTTCCGTTTGTTCAATAATTAAATATCCATTTGATTTCAAGGTCACACGAGGTTCCAGCGCGCGACGAATTTCCTCTTCAACACCGTACATTTCCAGCAACGGACGATCACCCGTGTAGAGCTCAATCAGGTTCATTAATTCAGGCGTGTAACTCGCTGCAAAATCCTGCATCTGTTGCCAGGTTAATCGTGAATCGACTCTGACTTTGTACAAAGGTGCACGCGCCAAATCACGCAAGGCACGTAAATAGAGAGGCATATCGCGATGAAGTTCTGCAGGTACACCCAATTGCGGTAATTTTGCCGATAAATCACTCCAAAGTTTTGTTAAAAATGGAATGTCGGAAACAATCGCATCGGTATCGGCACCTTCGGCAACTGTACGCACAATAAATCCGCCGGGAATTTGTTGTGCGCTGACTTGTTGTTCAACCGCCACACGCAATCGTTCACGCTCGGCTTCGTCTTCAATACGAATTGACACACCGATATGTTGCGAGCCAGGCATATAAACCAGATAGCGGGATGACAGGGTAATGTGAGTAGTTAGCCGTGCACCTTTGGTGCCTATAGGATCTTTGGCAACTTGCACCAGCAAGGTTTCACCTTCGCGAACCAGCGTGCGGATATCCGGTAATTCACCTTGATATTCTTCACCTTCCGGCAATTCAGGCATCATGTCACTGGCGTGGATAAAACCTGTTCGCTCAAGTCCAATTTCAACAAATGCTGCTTGCATTCCTGGCAATACACGGACGACTTTGCCGCGATAAATATTGCCGACATAACCTTTGCCGTAACTGCGCTCCAGATAAAATTCCTGCACCACACCGTTTTCAACCAGTGCCACACGGGTTTCAACCGGAGAAACATTGACCAGAATTTCTTCACTCATATTTAACTCTTGATTCCAATTTTTATTTTGAGTGTTTGTTAATCTTGAGCATTTGTTAATTGCCACACTGGAATTTCAAATTCGGCAAATAGTTTTCTACAAACCTCTATCGGTAAACCCACAACATTGGAGTAACTACCTTGAATCGATTGAACAAATACTGCACCTAATCCCTGTATTGCATAACCGCCTGCTTTATCGCGAGGTTCACCGGTCATCCAATAGGTTTTGATTTCTGTTTCTGTTAACTGACGAAAAGTCACCTGAGTGACTGAGTAATCTATCAGACATTTTTCAGGTGATGCCAGCGCAACAGCGGTAATCACTTGATGAGTCCGGCCAGACAATTGACGTAACATTTCAGCTGCATTGGCTTCATCTACCGGTTTTTCGAGAATTGAATCATCCAGAATACCCAGAGTGTCTGCGCCCAAAACCGGTGCCAGATTACGCCCTTCCTGCTGAATCACAGCCAAACCCGCTTTTGCTTTTTCCAGAGCCAGACGGCGAACATAATCAATCGCAGATTCATCCGGCTTTTTCTTTTCTTCAACCTCTGCACGCACCAATTGGTATCGAACACCTATTTGCTGTAACAGCTCACGACGGCGCGGAGACGCCGATGCCAGATAAATATTGATCGTCATCTCCTGTTCCCATCAATTATTGTTGAAACACGCGCAATTTGTGACCCGAAGATACCAACAAAAATCTCACTAATGGCCAACATAATGCACTGGCAATTGCAGAATAAATAAAACTGATTCCAGCCAATGGACGCCCGGCCATTCCTTGCACCCAGTTATCAGTCAGTTGGGCAATGGAAATCATCACAAACATCGCAAGCATTTGTTTGATTAAATTGAAATTACGTAAACGTTGATAAGAAAACAAACAGAAGTAGCACACCAGAATAATACCCAGACTATGCTGGCCAAAGGGTGTGCCTTCCAGTAAGTCCTGAAATAAACCCAAAGCGCAAAGCGATGTAAGACTGATAGTGAATGGCAAAATAACAACCCAATAAATGGCCACCATCAACACAAATTCCGGCCTCCACCATCGCCACTCCATAGGCAAGGGGTAAACCGACAACAACAGGGCCATCAGAAAACTGGTCACCATCAAAATGTATAAGTTCAGTGCGGAGGTATGCATTAGCCCTCCCTCAAGGTGACACTGATCGGGCAGCCGGTTCTTCCTGATCTGCCGTATCTCTTGCAGATTCAAACACCAATAACAGATGCCGACTACGATCCAGTCTTGCCATGGGTTTTGCGGTGACCGTTAAAAAGGCTTTTGCGGGATCACGAACAACCTGTTCGACCTGGGCTACCGGATAACCCACCGGAAATCGCTTGCCCAATCCGGAACTGACCAAGAGATCACCTACACGGATATCCGTATTGGCGGGGACATGGCGCAAACTCAATCGATTCATATCACCCGTACCTTCCGCTATAGCTCGCACGTCATTGCGATTGACCTGTACCGGGATGGCATGGGTTGCGTCGGAAATGAGTA
>CAMLRJ010000408.1 GCA_946482345.1 uncultured Cellvibrio sp. | reverse complement strand
GCCAGTTCGTCGAGCAGACGCAAAATCGCAGTCTGGTTACGTTCGTTGGTTTCGGCGTTTTCGTTAGCGCGTTGACGTGCACCGCGATACATCAATAAACCGATCACAAACAATGACAAGGCGGCAACACTTGCAAATGCAATTACCAGCATATTGTTGATGGTGCGTGTTCCCGGCATGTTGGACAGTTTGTCGGTGATGCTTGCCAGAGCCTGCAACAGTTGAGGTGTATCGGTTAACAGCGCTTCACTCGCCTGACGGGTGCGGAACAGGGTTTTGGAACCGCCCACCATTTCCTGAATTGATTTGTTTACACCGTCAAACATGCTGGTGATCTGTTCCAGCGATGAACGCGCCTGGGTATCCGTTACACGGGAAATTTGCAGTACGGGGTCACCGCTCTTCATGCCTTCCAGCACGCGGGAGTAATAGTTGGCGTCGAGGTTGAACTGGTCGGCAGCGGTACCTGCATCCGAGTCACCGCGCAGCATTTTATCCACGTTTCGCCCGATACGTTCCGCTCTCCAGGATTGCATTTGTGCCTGGTTGACCTGATCAGCGGGTGCTTCTGCTTCAAGCAGTACATCCACAATGTTGTTGTGTTCAGCCTGCAGTGTTGGCAGGTTGTCGTTCAGTGTTTTTCCGACATTGTTCAGGTTAACGATCAGATCCTTGTTATCGATAATATCCTGGGCGTTTTTCTTGGCCCTGGCCCAAACAGAATCATAGTTAGCCATTTCCGCCGACAGTGACTGCTTGGTCGCCTCGTCAGCCTTGCGGATTGAATCCCAGGTAGTGCCCATGATGGCGACCACACTGGTTAATTCGCCGAAGGCTTTCTCATCACCGGACGTTGCGTCCCGCGACAAGCCTGTAAGACGATAGGCTTGTGCCCGCAAGTCGGCTACCTGCGCCAGATAGGACTGATCCTTACTGACGTTTTGCTGCACTATCACGAAGCACGCGACGGCAGCTATGGCGGAAGCGACAGCCAAGAATATCGCAATCACCATGGTGGGATTGGACTTGCCTGCACTGAATTTGTTATCGGTTTTCATCTACACACTCCTGAACCAGCACTCGATGTTTTTTCTTGTCTGCAGATAACTGCAGGTTAATCCGGGTTAAGTTTTTGCCGCATTGGTAAAACGAAGATCTTCAGCGAGTAAAGCCGGGCGAAAAACCGACCATACTTCACCTCCCTGAGCATAGCTACCTGTGACAAAAGGTTGGATCGAATCCGCAATTTTGCCAGGTTGATAACTGTATTCATCCATTGGAAAGTGTTGCATTCCCAGCACCTCATCGACGATCAGGCCTGAGTAGAGTACATCGGTCTCCAGTATTAACACCCGACGTTGCTTGCGCGAGCCCAACAAACGGTCGCCAAAAAAGACACCCATATCAAACAGGGGTAGCAAGCGTCCACGAACATTGGCGACCCCTTTAACCCAGGGTTGAACACCGGGCAAATGGGTGTAACTGGGTACCTCAAGCATTTCAGAGACCTCACCCATAGGGGAAACAAAGCGACTTCCCATGAGTGAAAAACCAATTCCGCTCCATTGTGGGCGAATATCTGCCTGGGCGGGCAAGCCCCGAGCTGCGGCCCGGCTTTGTTGAGCCAGGGTTACAAGAGCTTCGAAGGCCGATTCTGCTACTGACATAAGACTTTCCATCACCGTCGGGCAAGAGTCACAGGACTTTCCCGTTCAATCTGTATTTTTATCAATTTATTTGAGGACTTCAGCCATGGTTGCCATTAACAGGGCAGGATCAATTGGCTTGGATAAATAAGCTTTCGCGCCCTGGCGCATTCCCCATACTCTGTCTGTTTGCTGGTCTTTGGTGGTAACCATGATCACAGGTATGTGAGCTGTTTCAGGGGTTTTGGTCAGCTGGCGAGTTGCCTGAAAGCCATTCAGTCCCGGCATTACCACATCCATCAACACCAAATCCGGCAATTCTTTTTTGGCCAGAGCAATACCGGCTTCGGCATTGTCGGCGGTCACAACGGCGTGCCCGTTCTTTTCCAGAATGCTGGTCAACTTGTAGGTTTCAGTGGGCGAATCATCAATAATTAATACACGAGCCATAATTACTCCAAAGGACATTAACGCATTTAACGGGATGCGTCCCTAACTGTGCCGTCGGGATGTTTCCTACATCCTCGATTAACTCAAGAGGCCTTCGCTCAAGAGGCTTTCAAATGAGGTACATGGGCTTCAATTGCGCCCAGCAATTCACTTTTGCTGAAAGGTTTGGTGAGGTATTGATCCGAACCCACAATGCGCCCTTTAGCCTTGTCAAAAAGCCCATCTTTACTGGACAACATAATGACCGGTGTCGTCTTGAATTCGCTGTTGTTCTTGATCAGCGCGCAAGTTTGGTAACCGTCTAGGCGCGGCATCATGATGTCAACAAAGATAATATCGGGACGGGTATCGGCAATCTTTGCCAGGGCATCAAAGCCATCAGTTGCGGTAATCACCATACAACCGGCTTTTTTAAGTAGTGTTTCGGCGGTGCGACGGATGGTTTTACTATCGTCGATGACCATCACTTTGAGACTTTCGTAAGTTACTTCCATACACTGACCTTGCATTCTTCATCAGGGTTGATTGTCGGTTTTTTTTAGGTGTATCAAAACCGACGGAGGTGTTCAGTCGGTTATAAATCTGCTGATAGTAACTGCCAGATTTAGTTATAACAAACTTTTAACACAGTTTTTAAGGTTTCGCCATAAGCTTTTGAATATATGAGCAATCTGTTCGTCTTGAATAATTTTTAGTACAGAATATTCTGTGACGCCTGTTCTTGCTTTCAATCGCATCTGGTCTTAAGGTTGCGCAGTTTCCACACACGTGAATGAGCATTTCCTATGTCTATTTCCCTCGGTGTGGTGATGGATCCCATCGCCGACATCAAGTATCACAAAGACACCACCCTCGCACTTTTGCTGGCTGCCCAGGCTCAAGGCTGGCGACTTTACTACATGGAACAGGTGGATTTGTACCTCCGGCAATCAGAGGCTTATGCCAATGTCCGCAACCTTACAGTGAAGGATAGTCCAGATTCCTGGTTTCATCTTGGAATTAGCCAAGAAATTAAATTAGGGGAGTTGAATGTGATCCTGATGCGCAAGGATCCACCCTTCGACAATGAATATATTTACAGCACTTATATTCTTGAAGCTGCGCAAAAACAGGGTGCTCTGGTGGTTAATGACCCTCGCAGCCTGCGTGATTGCAATGAAAAAATCTTTGCCACCCAATTTCCACAATGTTGTCCGCCGCTACTGGTATCCCGCGATATGCTGTCTTTGCGGGAGTTTCATCAGCAGCACGGCGATGTCATCTACAAGCCGCTGGATGGTATGGGCGGCAGCCGGATTTTTCGTTGTCGGCATGATGATCCCAACCTGGGGGTGATATTGGAAACCCTGACCAACTCGGGTCAGCAGACCATCATGGCGCAACGTTATATTCCGGAAATATCCGAAGGCGATAAACGAATACTGGTTGTGGACGGTGAGCCGGTTCCCTATTGTCTTGCGCGCATTCCGGCCAAAGGGGAAACCCGTGGTAATCTGGCGGCTGGTGGCAGGGGAGTTGCGCAGCCACTGACATCACAGGATTATTGGATAGTTGAACAGATAGCACCTGTGTTGAAAGAAAAAGGGCTGTTGTTTGTGGGGCTGGATGTCATCGGGGACTATCTGACCGAAATTAATGTCACCAGTCCTACCTGCGCCCGTGAAATCGATAAAGCCTATAACACCGATATAGGTGGTCGTTTGATCAAAGCCATTAAAAAGCGTTTGCAGAGCAAATAATTTGTGAGTAGAAACAGGTCACAAGAAAAAATCACGGAAACTGCGGCAACACAAACTGCAGTTGATAAGCCATTAAAAGTGGATGCAGGCGATCGCTTGGTATTTACCCTGTTTGTTGCAGTGGTTGTGCACGCATTTCTGATATTGAAAATTGGATTTACATTGCCCGAGCCTGATAAAACTTCACACACAGTCGATATCACACTGGCCACGCATAAAGATGCATTGACTCCGGA
>CAMLRJ010000407.1 GCA_946482345.1 uncultured Cellvibrio sp. | reverse complement strand
AGTAGCCGTGTTGAATGATTTTTTTTTTAGGTCAGCTCATGCAGCGGGCGTTGCGAGAAGTCTCATAGAGGAGTGGTGTAGCTCCAATGCAATTTATTTGGTGAGTAGTCGATTGAGTCATACCGCTCTGCCTGTTAGCTTTCTCTTAGAGGAGATGGGCTTTCGTTTTGTGGAGATGGTTCTGAAGCCATTTAGTAAGTTAGCTGATTTGACTGCCGCTCCTCTTCACGATCTCCAGATTTCTCCTGCTACGTTAGATGATCTCGAGGATGTTCGGTCGATAGCCGGCCGGGCATTTGGGGTAGAGCGATTCCATATCGACCCAAGACTTCCTGCCGGCGTTGGTGATAGGCGATATTCCCAATGGGCTGAGCAAGCACTTTCAAGCCCAGTTCAACAGCTACTCAAGCTTGTCATCAAAGATAGGATGGTGGGCTTCTTTATTGTGGAGCCCTTCTCTGATGGCAAAATCTATTGGCACCTTACTGCAATTTCACCCGAGTATCAGGGAGTTGGAATAGGGCGTGCTGCGTGGCTTGCCATGCTATGGCTGCATCGCTCGGCAGGATACGAGCGAGTCGAAACCACCATATCTGCACGGAACACTCGAGTCCTAAACCTGTACTCCAGCCTAAATTTTCGCTTTAGGGACCCGGAAATGACATTTCACTGGATACCAAGGACCAGCACCCTGAGTACACTGGAAAAGCCATGAAGGGTTGCCATTGAGGTTTGACTGAGATGATTCGAATCCCCTACAACCGGCCATATATGACAGGTAAAGAGCTTTTCTATATCGAGAAAGCTTATGCCGATGGCCATCTAGCCGGCGATGGTCAGTTCACTAGAGAATGTTCGAAATGGTTGGAGTTGACTCTCGGTTGTAAGCGCGCGCTCCTAACGCATTCATGCACGGCCGCTCTAGAGATGGCTGCTATCTTGACATCAGTTGGGCCTGGTGACGAGATCATCATGCCTTCCTACACGTTTGTTTCTACCGCGAATGCGTTTGTATTGCGTGGAGCAAAGCCAGTTTTCGTAGATATCAGACCGGATACTTTGAATATCGATGAACAACTCATTGAGTCAGCTATCACCGAGCGAACTCGGGCGATAGTTGTTGTGCATTATGCTGGCGTCGCCTGTGAAATGGACACCATCATGGCCATTGCGAAAAAGCATCGCCTCATCGTAATTGAGGATGCCGCGCAAGCAATCCTTTCGACATATAAAGGCCGGTACCTCGGAACAATAGGCCACATTGGATGTTTAAGCTTTCACGAAACAAAGAATATCATTTCAGGCGAGGGTGGTGCCTTGCTGGTGAATGATGAAGCTTATATTGCTAGGGCAGAAATTATTCGAGAAAAGGGTACCGACAGAAGCCGATTTCTTCGCGGACAAGTGGATAAGTATACGTGGCGTGACATTGGCTCTTCATATCTTCCGGGAGAGTACACTGCAGCGTTTCTTTGGGCCCAGTTGCAGGAGTCCGGTTCGATCATAAGCAGAAGAAAAGCGATCTGGTCTCGCTATGCTGAGAGATTGTCATCAGATTCATCAAAGGCATATTTTCGGTGCCCCGATGTCGAGCAGGTAACAGGGCACAATGGGCATATTTTTCACATTGTGGTAAAAAGTGAAGATATGCGGAATCATGTGATCCATTTTATGAAGAGTCATGGCATCTTAACTCCGTTTCACTATGTGCCACTCCACTCATCGCCAGCAGGAAATATTTATTGTAGAGTTGGTAGTGCTATGACCAACACGAATGTATTGCCGTACTGCCTAATTCGACTTCCACTCTGGGTGGAGATGTCGATTTCGGAGCAAGATGACGTCATTCGTTTGCTCAAGCTGGCGTGTGAAAGCTAATTCTCTTGATTTACTCTACAACAAAATTTTGTGATGTTTTTTTAAATAACACTCGTAGATTTTTGAGCAGATCGTTGGTAGGCCTTGGTTTCCTCTATCTCTGCAACAGCATGTTACGCCCTGTGTATTGGGAAATTATAGACTGAACTCATAGTCACACTCCGTGACCGACGTATTGGTGAAAGCGCATGCGAAATGCTATCGATCATGGCTTCATTTTTCTGACAATCTTCTTCACCGTTTACAGCCAGTCAGTTATCCGTTGGCAAGTGTCGCTCGCAGGCGCCCCTCCAGGGTCGCTAGACGGTAAGCTATTATTTGTTTTTGAATTGTTCTTTAATCCTTGGGTGCTCTCTGGATTGCTATCAACTTTCTTAGCTGGAGTTTCCTGGATGCTGGTTCTTACCAGATTTGAAATGAGCTATGCGTATCCTTGGGTTGCAATCAATTTCCCATTGATACTGCTCAGCGGAATTTTTTGGTTTGGAGAGTCGATCAGTCTCGGCAAAGTAATTGGAACTCTTCTCATATTCGTTGGCATCGTGCTGATCGCAAGGGGATAAATATGTTTGCTATCAGACTCGATGTCCGTACTCTATTATCGCTTCCTCGAGTATATGATGTTTTTCAAAATTTGATGGGGGCTGGAGCTGTTAGACGGCATCTTGTTTTTAATTACATACAGCCATTTCCAGGATGTAGAATCCTTGATATTGGCTGTGGTACCGCCAGAATTCTGGATTACATGCCGGATGTAGCGTACTTCGGTTTTGACCAAGATCTTGGTTACATCAAGGAAGCCAGAGAGCGCTACGGCAGTCGAGCATCGTTCAGTTGCGAACTCATCGAAGAGACGAAGCATCCGTTGCATAGCTCATATGATGTTGTTGTTGCTGCTGGCGTTCTTCACCATTTAAATGATGCAGCCGCTATCAAGTTGCTTCAGCTTGCTGACGCAGCACTAATACCCGGTGGCCGTTTAGTGACCTTCGACCCATGCTATACCATTCCCCAAAACTTCATAGCCAAGTATCTGGTAAGTAAAGATCGGGGGCAGTATGTGAGGCAAGCAAATGCTTATCGAGAATTGGCAGTCCAGATCTTTATGGATGTTCAATCTGAAGTGAAGCATAGTCACTGGCCACCATATTCGCGCAATTACATGGTTTGTAGAAAACCATCCTAGTGATTCCCAACATATATCCGTCTCGAATCCGCATCTGCAGAGTTCTGTTATCGAATGGAACGATTAGGTGAGCTTACTGACAAATCTTTGACCGAGTTCACCTACTGGCATCGACCTATCCTTGTCTAGTACCAATTAACATAAAGACGTTGAGCGGAACCTTGGCCGATTTGTGGGAGACCATTCAGTTTTGGTCCTAGCCACACAAGGCGCAGCGCTCCGCTACCTTCTTCAGTAGTGAAAACAGCGTCTCCACGAGAAAGCTCTATGATGCTCGAATGACTAGGTTCGCCATTCAACAAGAACTTATCTGTCGGTTTCCAACTACCAGCTAACTCCTCTATGATTTGATATCTACCGGGATGAGGCACATCAACAAGTCCACTACCTTTGTTTAGGTTTCTGCTGAGCAACCAGAAATCATCGGCAAGAGGAAAGTAATTTTCGAGTATATATTGCCTATCTTGGGGAGATAACCAACCGAATCGATAGTTCGGGATCAATACAACTGGCGGTGTGCGTGAAAAATAGTTCGCCAGTGCAGCCGGGCTATCCTTGTAAACCAGTGAAAGATTCAAACTGTGTAAAAACCACCAATACCCTACCGATTTTCTATTGATGACAAGCCCTGTGGCGTCATACACAGCATCTACATTTTTCTCTGTAAACTGCTCGGCCAGTTTGCTAAGGCTCTCTTGTCTCCAGTTTGTGTAATGTACATGCCTAGCTGTCGAGCTTATAAATGGTAGGACATGACAAACCAAAACGATGCCGAGAACTAGCGCCGGACTGCTGGAGTGTAAAACTTGGTTAATGTTCGCGCGAGCAATAAACTGCGCGATGCAAATGATTCCGAAAGGAATAACATAAACAAGATTGTATGCGTAAGGGGCTGGGTTGATAAAAAGAAGTATTATGGTTGATATGAAATAAATCGTAGCTGTATCGGGGAATTTGGGTTTTCCAAACCGCGTGATTTGTCTTGAAATTTCATATGTGACATAGAGGAT
>CAMLRJ010000406.1 GCA_946482345.1 uncultured Cellvibrio sp. | reverse complement strand
AGTTCCATTTTGTCCTGCAGCAACTATTGCAACATAAAAAAATAATCCCGTACTTAATATCATTGACCAATAGGGGTGATGAGAGAAGAAAGGTAAAATCAATAGCACCCCCCCCAATGGAAATAACAAGGTCGCCATTTTTTCACCGATTGTTTTCAATAACGCCACCAGTATCAACGCAGATAAAATTGCCGCCAATATTGGCCACCAAATCCACCATCCTTTTTGATTCTGCTCTATGGTTTTCACCAGCTCCGGTTCCGGTGCAAGAGCACCTTGATGGAAGAAAATATAATAGCCAATGATACTCAACATAAAACTTCCGCCACTCACAACCAACAACATCTCAAATGCGGACATCAACTGAAATTTCTTTTGCGCTATCCAGGCCAATAATAAAAAATAAACATACAGTGGAATAAAATAAAAAATCAGGTTATGCCAAAAAGCGTCGTGATAATAAAGCAAGGCAAAGGGTGCAAACATCGCAAAATTGTCAATGATTCGCTGGGATTTATACTCACCCGTTTCAGGATCACGTGCAGTTCTGATATCCCAAAATAATAGAAATGGATAAATCGCAGCGAGTATGAGTGTGAGATAAAGTATGGTCATTAGAGCTCTTTATAAATTCAAATAAATTAAACTTTTTGCTGTACATCTGACTTTAAAAGTCGATGGCAGGACGGACTATATCTGCCTGTTTCCGCAAAGCCAACCTAATACCCACATAAATCCAAGGTCAAAACCACAGTTTTTATAAACATATTCATAAAGAAGCTAAACCTTTGCATCTTTTATATTGAGAATGCCTCTCTGCTTGTCGATAATACGCGCCTCTTTTGTCCCCTTTGGTAACACCTCTATGAGTTTCAGTGAACTGGCTGTGATCATGCTCAGTACGCTACTGGTCAACAACTTTGTGTTGGTCCAGTTTTTGGGACTATGCCCGTTCATGGGTGTGTCCAATAAACTCGAAAGTGCGATTGGCATGGCGGGCGCGACCACCTTTGTGATGACATTGGCATCCGCTTGCGCCTATCTGGTGGATAGCTGGTTGTTAGTCCCGTTAAATCTGGAATTCCTACGCACCATTTCTTTTATTCTGGTGATAGCCGCGGTGGTGCAATTCGTAAAAATGTTTATGGAAAAGACCAGCCCCCTGCTCTACCGCGTACTGGGTGTCTTCCTTCCTTTAATTACAGTGAACTGCGCAGTGCTGGGTGTAGCTTTGATCAACACCCAAAAAGCCCACAACTTTTTGGAATCTGTTCTCTACGGTTTCGGTGGCGCACTGGGTTTTTCGATGGTGCTGGTATTGTTCTCGGCCATGCGCGAACGTTTGGCCGTTGCCGATGTGCCCGCGCCATTCAAAGGTGCATCCATAGGTATGATCACCGCGGGTTTGATGGCGCTGGCATTTATGGGATTTGCGGGATTGGTGAAACCCAATTAAGGCACTATCTGTCCCCTCTCCCCTTGTGGGAGAGGGTTAGGGAGAGGGGGGCTTCGATCTTTCACCCTCTCCCCCGCCCTCTCCCATCAAGGGAGAGGGAGCAGTACGAAGTTCTATCAAAATTTGAGATCTATTAATGATTGATTTTATTTCACAAAACCTTCTAATCAGCGCCTTGATCGCCTTGGGCGGACTGTCGATTTTATTCGGCGCTGTGCTGGGTTTTGCGGCAGTTAAATTCAAGGTGGAAGGCGATCCGCTGGTTGAGCAGATTGATGCTTTGCTCCCACAAACCCAATGCGGTCAATGCGGCCATCCCGGTTGTCGCCCTTATGCCCAGGCGATTGTCGCCGGCGAAGCCATCAACAAATGTCCACCTGGTGGTCAAGCCACTATTAACGCACTGGCGGATTTGCTGGATGTCGAAGCGCCGTCTCTCGATGCCGAACACGGCGAACATCTGGATGTAAAACGTGTGGCCTTTATTCGCGAAGACGAATGTATCGGTTGTACCAAATGTATTCAGGCTTGCCCTATGGACGCCATTTTGGGTGCAGCCAAACAAATGCACACAGTGATCGCCGATGAATGTACCGGCTGCGATTTGTGTGTTGAGCCCTGCCCGGTTGATTGCATCGATATGATTCCCGTCGAAACTGATCTGCAAACCTGGCATTGGACCTTACCTGCGACCAATCAAAAGCCTGTGTTCCAGTTGATTGCTCAGGAAATTCCGTTAATTGCGACCGATTCCGGCCGCGGTGATGCATTTGCAAAATCCGCCGATGATGAAACAGGTAAAGCTGCCTGATGACCAGTTTGATTCCGATTTGGGAATTGCCCGGTGGCATTCATCCCGCAGAAAACAAAACCCAATCCCTGCAATTACCCATTGGGCATTTGCCGCTGCCGCCGCAGTTGATCATTCCACTCAACCAACATTTGGGTAGACCCGCACAACCTGTGGTTAGTGTTGGCGAGCATGTATTAAAAGGCCAATTGATCGGTGCAGCAGAAGGGACTTTCAGTGCGAACACTCACGCATCAACATCAGGAACCGTAATTGCAATTGAAAATCGACAAGTCCCACACGCTTCCGGCATGACCGCCGAATGCATTGTGATTCAACCCGATGGCAAAGAAGAATGGATTGCACTGCAAACTTGCGACAATTATTTGCAACTCGATCGTTTGGTATTGCTCGATAAAATTCGCGCAGCCGGTGTTGCCGGTTTGGGCGGTGCAGGTTTCCCTACGGCGGTAAAACTCGCTCCAAAATCCACGCAAGTGATTGATACACTGGTGATCAACGGCGCTGAATGCGAACCCTATATCACCGCTGACGATATTTTGATGCAAGAACGCGCCGATCAATTAATTGAAGGCGTGTTATTAACCAGCCATATTTTGCATCACCCGAAAAATATTCTGATCGGGATTGAAGACAACAAACCCAAAGCAATTGCTGCAGTAAAAGCCGCGGTGGAAATTGCCAAGCAAACTCAAGCTGAAGCGGCAAATATCAAAGTGGTTTCATTCCCCACCAAATATCCTTCTGGTGGTGCCAAACAATTAATTTATATTTTGACCGGTCGCGAAATTCCCAGCGGTCATCACTCTGCTGATATTGGTGTGATTTGCGTTAACGTGGCCACCGCAATTGCGGCATGGCGAGCAGTGTGTTTTGGCGAACCCTTAATTTCACGCATCACCACATTAGTGGGTGAAGCTTTAACTGAACAACGCAATTTGGAATTATTGTTGGGCACACCGATTGATTATGTGTTGCAACAACAAGGTTTCGATGCAAAACGTGCATCACGCGTGATTATGGGCGGCCCTATGATGGGTTTCACTCTGCCTGCACTCAATGTGCCGGTGATTAAAACCACCAACTGTTTATTGGCACCCACTGCAAAAGAATTACCGCTGCCTGATCCCGCACAAGCTTGTATTCGCTGCGGTTTGTGTGCAGAAGTTTGCCCGGCCAGTTTGTTGCCACAACAATTATTTTGGTATGCACAAGCAGAAGATTTTGACCGACTCGAATCGCACAATTTATTTGATTGCATTGAGTGCGGCGCTTGTTCTTATGTATGCCCCAGCAGCATTCCGCTGGTGCAATACTATCGCGCTGCCAAAGGCAGCATTCGCCAACATCTGATCGAAAAAGAAAAATCGGATCGTTCACGTCAACGGTTTGAATTCCGTAAAGAGCGTTTGGCAAAAGAAGAAGCCGAAAAAGAAGCCAAACGTTTGGCTCGCCAAAAAGCGGCTGAAGAAGCGAAAAAACAACTCGCAGATAAACACGCGGCTGCACCTGTGCCCGCACAAATTGTTGATCCAGGCAAACTGACAACACCGGAATTATCAGCTGAAGAACAAAAAGCAAAACTTGAACGTTTGGTAGCAGCCGCGAAAAATGCTCTGGAGTTTGCGCAAAAACCTTTGGTATCACGCGACCCGAAAAATAAACCCATCACGGAAGAACAGTTGGAAAAGCAAGCGGCACGTATCAAACAAGCTGAATTGAAATTATCCGAAGCGGAAACAAAACTCGCAGAATTTTTAGCGCAAGCACCGGATAAAAAAGCTCCAGCAAAAGATTCCACGGCATCTTCTGTGCCTGCTGC
>CAMLRJ010000405.1 GCA_946482345.1 uncultured Cellvibrio sp. | reverse complement strand
ATATTTGCTTGGAGTTTAAATAGGTCATCGATATTTGCTTGCAATATACCCTTGTTACTATTGCAAAACTTTTCGTAACTTTGTATGAGTTTTCCGCTATCTTTTTCTTCAACAATATCCTTGATTAATTTGTCTTTCTTTGAACTTTCCCTGGCAATATCATACATATGACCTTGAGGGAAGAACTCTATATCTCTATTTTTATTTTCCTCATTATCTTGCCAAACAACACTTACAGAATCCTTTGGAATTTCTTTTATGAAGGGATTTATACCAGAAATAAGCGGATTAATTCTATAAGCTAGTAGTTGTAACAGCGTAGATTTACCGGTTGAACGACCACCAATGATGGAATTAAGATTTGGATTAAATTCTATTGTTTGACGACAGATATTATGGTCAATCACTATAGACTTTATTACATGATAACCGCTCTTTTCTTCAGGTTTATTAGGCTGGATTTTCACCCTATCCTTTGGCTCAAAAAGTATTTGTTTCAATCCTTCAAAAGTTAAATCTGCTTTAATCCAACAAAATTTTTCTATGGGTTCAGATTTTTCATTTTTCAACTTTCCAACGGGATAGCCGGCATCATGTGAGTCGCTGCCTTTTATACAAGGCTTTTTCTTATCGAACCAAGTCTCAAAATCAGCTTTAGAATATTTTGGCTCTCCATTCTGCTTAATAGGCGACTCCCAGTGGAAGAAATCAATTTGTGCCTGCCTTGACGAACCTAAAATATCGCTTTTTCTAATAAAGTCTCCCTTAATCCAACCATCCGACTGAGGATCTATCTGATCAATACCTCCATATTCATCATATGGCAGCCATATTAGGTAGTTATCAGTAAATTTTTTGTCCTTCTCCAGCTTTTCTAGGACATTTTTAAACGAAACCTTTTTACCCTGTAATTTTTCTTTGTCATCGTAGTCTAGACCAATCATTGTATTGTTGGACTCAAGAGCCCTTAAAAACAGTTCTATGTCGTTTACATTAAGTTCGCTTTGATTATTGTTAAATATTATATGAAAATTAAAATGTGTAACTCCATTTGTCTGGGTGGATTTATTCTGGACCGTATCCGTCATTCGCATTTCCACTACAGGGAAAATAACCTTATTTCCCATATTGACTTCTTCGCTGGAAATTTCATTTAGTAGTTGTTTGTATCCGACAACCGAAAAATAGTCATTTATTCCAATAGCTTCGCATTTTGCTGCTTGAATTTGAGCTATAAATTCTTTCCAAGTACCTTTGTAGCCGCTTGAATGTGGACTATGGACGTGCAAATCCCATCTTCTCCATTCCGAGCCTCGAATGTAATCAGTCATTTTTGTATTTTCCTCTTTTTGCAAACCAAACAACTCCTTGAACCCAAGAGTTAAAGCAGCAAATACATTGATAGCAGCGTTATTAACTTATAGTTTGGAGCATCGCGGCGATTACCATGTTCTCAACTTAAGAAGACTGCTTGGTTAAATGTCCTCAAACGCCCCCTCAACCTTCCACTATCTCCGAATCCCTTCCATCAAACATCGCCAAATATTTTTTTATCAGTTGGTGCACGGAATCCCCGAAGGTTTGTTTAAAGTGATCTGATACCGAATTAATGTTTTATGTTATCAGCATCGTCTGCATTTCAATTTTGAAAATTTCTATTCGTTGTAATGGTTGCAAGAGAAACTCTCGCTAATTCATTATTCTTCTGCTTTACACCACTTTAGCTGAAAAATATCAAGGCGAGCAATTTCAATTGATTCAGTGACTGGGTTTTTTGTCAGAACACAAATGTATGCAAAAAATTGCGCCAGACATCGGTTATTGATTTGATCAGTTAGATTCCTGCCTTCGCAGGAATGACGATGAATTTCGTAAGAATGACGATGAACTTTAAAAAAAACGGGCAGAAACTTTCAAATTTCTGCCCGTTTTTTTATTAAGGATTTAACTCACGCATTAAAAATGATAACGAACATCCCCAACCACACTGCGCAAATCACCATAACCGCAATCGTTATTTAATGAACGGCACCAGGATACGTAGGTTTTGTCGGCGAGGTTTTTGGCGTTGAGGCTGAAGTCCCATTGACCGAAGGTGTAGCCCACCATTGCGTCATAGAGTGTTACTGCATCGACTTCCGGTGTGCCATTGGCGCCGGTCACGGTACCGGTATGGCGTGCACCCAGGGCGAACTTCAGGCCGTTGTCCAATTGGTAGCGACCCCAGACTGAACCGAATTTTTCGGCGATGGATGACAGGCGTTTGTTGGTGCTGTCTTCAATGGCGCTCATGTCGGCGTAGTTTGCCAGGAGTTCAAATTGTCCCCAGATTTTCTTGATTTCAATCTCCCAACCATCGGTGACAGCACCGACCTGACGTACACCTTCAGGTGTCAGGCCCTGCACTATGCGGCGCTCCTGTTCAATGTCGAACCAGGCGAAGGCGAGGGATAAATCCGAAGGAGACAGGTATTTGACTCCCACTTCTTTCTGTTCACCGATTGTAGGTGCCAGCCCCAATCCATTGTTGGTACCAAGGTTGGGAGCGAAGGCATCGCTGTAGCTGATGTAAGGTGAAATGCCATTATCGAATTTGTACATCAGGCCGATGTGTTTGGTGGTTTCCTCGTCCTTACGTACATAGTCGGGTGTAGCGCCAAGGTTCAATACCGTGCTTTCGGAATCATCCCGACGCAATGCAGCCGACAGCACCACTTTGCCAATTTCGATGTGATCAATCAGGTAAATGCCGGTTTGGTCAATAGCATTATCGGGGCGGTCTGTTGTTGGCAAATTATCGAGAGCGAGGGTGCCGTAGACCGGGTTATAAACGTTGAAGGGTGTGGTATTGACGCTGGAATGATAGTTGTGCTCTTCCCACATGGCGTTCTGATAATCAACACCAAACGCCAGCCTGTGATGTGTCATGCCGAGATTAAAATCACCTTCGAGTCGCAAGTCGAAGCTATCAATATCTGTTTCGCGGTCAGCCATATGAACTGTACGCGGCATATTGCCGGTATCAGTCGGGATGGCTCCCACTTGCGTATAGATTTCGCGGGTCTCACCGAGGGATTGACTCTGCCGTGCTGTCAGTGCCACGCCCCATTGCTCATTGATCGATTGATTGACAATCAAAGTGGCGTCATCACGATCAGTGTCGTAGCGATCCCAGCCTGGCTCGCCCGCAAAAGTTGTGGGATCGATTTGGCCCAGTGGGGCCGGATCGATGGTGCCCTTTGATGGCAGGAATTGTGAAGATACTTTGCTGTCGATCTCCTGATGATTCAGCAGCAGCGTTATTTCGGTGTCTTCACTTGGGCGCCAGGTGAGCGATGGCGCTATCAACAATGCATCATCATTGACGTAATCGACCTGGGTTCCGCTGTCTCTCTGCAATACAACAACGCGATACAACCACTTGCCCTCTTCATCGAGCGGCCCCGTAACATCAGCCGCAATTTGAGCGCGATCATAAGAACCAGCCTGAGCCCAAATCTCACCTTGCTGCTCGTCTTTTGGCCTTTTGGAGATGGTATTGATGATGCCGCCCAACTCAGACTGCCCATAAAGTACAGACGACGGCCCCTTCAATACTTCAATTCGCTCCAGTGAATAAATTTCGGTTCGCGCACTGTTGTAAAAACCATAGATGGAACGCAATCCATCCTGATAGGCCGAAATATTAAGGCCACGCACCGAAGCCCAGTCACCGCGCGTATCGAAACCATAGCGACCCGCATAAACACCGGATGAGTAAAGCAGTGCGTCCTGGATATTTTTGGCACCCGTCTCACGGATGAACTCCTCCTCAATCACAGCAATTGAAGAAGGCATCTCGTGCACCGGGACTTTCAATTTGGTTGTTGCCGCCGGTTTTTCCATATTTACCAAAGCAGAATCAACTGCATCAGCGGTAACTTTTACTGTTTTTAGCGTCTTAACCTCTTCACTCGAAGACTGCGCCAATGCATTCATCGACAGGGCTGAAGCTACTGCAACTGCTAGCAGGCAAGGCTTGGGGGACATCTTTTTCATACTATTGCTCGGGTTGTTTTTGTCGCATGAATCTTAATGATAATGGTTATCAATTTCAACAACAA
>CAMLRJ010000404.1 GCA_946482345.1 uncultured Cellvibrio sp. | reverse complement strand
ATTTGTATTTGTATTTGTATTTGTATTTGTATTTGTATTTGTATTTGTATTTGTATTTGTATTTGTATTTGTATTTGTATTTGTATTTGTATTTGTATTTGTACTGCTAGAAGATGAACTACTTCCGCCAGATCCAGAGCCAGGTATTGGAGTGAATACACCTACAGTTGAACTACCACCATTATTTTCAGGCTGTTGAGGTAAATTAATTACAGGGGTTGTGGGTGTAATAGTTTCATCATCACCCGAAACAATTCTTGGGCCTGAATTATTATTTTCTGGTGTTTCTGGATCTGTTGGCGTTTCTGGTTCGGTAGTTTCTGGATCAGTGGTTATAGTACCATCAGCGCGAGTCCCGCCATCAGCCACCATTTGATCAATTGCTTGTTGGATAATTTCGTCGAAGGTTGGTACACCAACTGTTGAGCCATTAGCTCTATCTAATCGCTCTAAATAATTTTCTATTGTTGCTTTACGAACAGAATTAGAAAGATAATCCCTAATATCTTGTTCACTCACACCAGACATGTCTAACAAGCTTGCTTCTGCTTGTCGTCTATTATTTATTCCATTAAATACATTTTGATCGCCACCATTAGTTCTAAAGCGAATCTCATACCATGCAGCAATTAAATTTGGATCTTCTGTATTGATAGCGGAAGATAAACTTGGTCCAATAGGGCCTATTCCCCCAAACGCTAAGTCAATTAGAGCTAATTGTGTAGTATGTGGGAGATTATCAAATCGCTCACGAGCTACCGCAACAGATGTTCCTGCTTCACGAGCCAGCTCATTAACCGCCGATTGTTCATAATTATCAATTATTTGCCGAAGTAAATTTTCTGCTTGCCCAAATTCTATTACTTGCGCTTCATAATTTTCTTCTGTTTCTGCTCGTAAATTTTCAGCTTCTTCCAATTGTGCTTGTGTTTGCAAGGCACTGAAGCTCCAACCTTGGCCATCATGAATCGTCACCTGATCAGTTTGAGTTTCACTATGATTAAATATGGTTATTGGACTAACTATAGGCTCACCAGCCTCATCAACATCCCCATTCAGTGCCGAAGCTGCTTGCTGTAAAATTTCACGATCTTGTTGAGACAAGGTTTGATTTTCTGAAAAAATTCCTGCCTCACGAAAATCAGCTTCAAGATCAGCTCGAATTTGCCAATTTGGATTATCTGCGTTACCTGTATTTACTACTAATGCGTAACCATAACCGATCGTAGGGATACCAATTCCATCATCATATACGCGCAATATATGCCCCTCAAAACCCTGAATATGGGTAATTAATGCATCCAAACTTTCTTCGTTTTCAATTGCTCTAGTCATATTACCTCTCCTGTAAAAAATTACTCACCAAGCAATGCCTTCAGCATCATTTTTTTAGCGTCATATGGGAATTTATAATAATTGGGATTTTCGTTTTCATATTTCCCCCAACAACTGATTCCATATTTATTACTTAATACACACATATGCCCATCAAATGAAATGGCATATAGACTATGATCATTCAATATCAATTCTGGCGCCTTCAGATTTTCTTCTGGCCAACATGCATAACTATTATTTTTTGTAATACCACAAATTTTTTCTGCCCCTACTGAAAAATAGGTAAAGGTATTTTCATGTAAAAACATATTTTGTTCTTTTGAAAGTATCGAGCCTCCTTTGTAATCATGTACAATATTTGTACATTCATACTTATCATTTTTATTTTTTATACAAGTGAACCATGACCCAGCGTATATATCTTTAGCATTTTTTAATTTCTTAGCATCTGATACTTGTCCATGTCGGTCACTTCCCCAACATTCAATATCACGATTATTTAAAATGACACATGTATGAGTAATGTCAGTTGCGATATCTATTACATCCGATAAATCGTTTGGAACACTAATTTGTCCGTAATTATTGTCTCCCCAACATTTAATTTTTTTATTTTTTAATCCACACACATGAGATTCGCCTGTAACCAATTTATCTG
Organism: uncultured Cellvibrio sp.; assembly: GCA_946482345.1. The sequence goes on along the minus strand of CAMLRJ010000404.1, from coordinate 2,117 downwards.
CATCCTTCATGTCACTTGGAATATCACATATACCGTCACCACAATCCCCCCAACATACCCAACCAGAAGAATCTCTCACACAACTCAAAGTTGAATAACTAGAAACCAATTGTGTAATGCCTTCAAATTTTCTCGGTGGTGTCAGGACTTTTAGCCCTGGAGTACCCCAGCATTTAATAACATTATCACCCGCAACACAGGTATGGTTAACACCAGATGCAATTAATTTTGGCTTCCACTTTGGCATATAAGCATGAGTGTTTTCTACCCGTATTTCATTGATCTGATCTTTCCAAAGATTAATCGCTGCCACAAATTTTTTATCTGCACATCCAGAATCATGGCATTCTAAAAAAATTTTATCTGTTGTTCGATAAAAAGAATTATCAACTGACCATTTATTTGAACCTTCAGTAAAATCACGACGCGTTTTGTACAGCCCTATGAAATCCATGTATTGTTGTAGCAAACGTTGATCAGAACAGATAAGCGAGGGCGTAACATTGTTTTCGGTACAAACAGGAGTAATGTTATTTAATGCAATATCAGCTAAGGAATTTATTCGAGAATAATAATGTGTTTTTATGCATTTCAAATCTTCACATTTCGCCACTTCCTTTAGCCATGTACGCTGCTCTTGTTTCAACTGTTCTTTGTCAGATGATACATCTATAGCTCTTTTGTAAAAAGTTGCCAAAGTACTATCTCGTGCTGATAATTCGATATCCCCACAAATCATTTTCTCAACTTTAGTTGATGCTTTAGCGCAATCAAAACTTACTGCTGAAGCATTAAATGAAATTGATGCACCCATAAACAATATAACAAGCGATACAATACGCATGAAAACCCTCATGGAATTATGTTTTGGACTACAAGTATTGAAACTCATTGAAAACATCCATTTGCACATCCAAGTTAATAGAGAGGATTAAGAGCAACCAATGTCCATTGACTATTTTGTGGTTGTTTACATTTGCGCAGATCATAACAACACTTCTTTTCAAAAGTAAATACAGCGTCGATATAATTTTACCGCTCACGAATACTCTCCTGCTTATACCTTAACAGTGGTGAAAGAAAATATTCGATTACTCGACGTTGCGTTGTTTTAACTTCGGCTGTGACTGCCATACCAGGGATAAGTTTCACATCCTTATTTTCGACGCGAATAGTATTTTGATGCATTTTTAAATGCATGGCGTACACCAATCCTTGTTTTTCATCAAGAATTGCATCTTCAGAAATGTGGGTAACAGATGCATCGATCAAACCGTATTTGGTAAAGGGGAAGGTATGGATTTTAATTTCGGCGAGCATATCTTTTTCGACAAAGCCGATATCCTGATTGGTTAACATCACCTGTACCTCCAGCGTTTCTTCTTCCGGAACCAGAATCATAAGCTCCTGTGCTTCTGTGACAATACCGCCTATGGTATTCACTTTGAGTTGTTGTACGTAGCCAGAAACAGGAGCATAAAGAATTTGTTTATTGTTAATATCGGTTGCCTTAACCAATTCTTCATTTAGCGTTGTGAGCTGATGACGGGTTTCGGCGATTTGAATTAAGAGTTTACTTTGGGTGTCTGCTTTTAATGCATTGATCTGTTGTTCTACTTCAGCAATTGCTGCATTAATTTGCTGCTGCATTTGTTGTTGTGCCGCCAAATCTTGTACGCGTTCAATGCGTTGTTGCTCCAAATCCAGAAACTCTGCTTCTGATACCATATTTTTTTTATATAAACCGGCCAACGCTTCCGCACGCTTGGTAATCATAGGCAAGGTTTGTTGCAATTTTTTGATGGTTTCCTGATTAGCAATTTTTTCACTTTTCACTTTTGCCAAGGAACTTTGTAAACCGGATAGCTGTGCTTGATATTGTTGCCATTGTTCCCAGGTTTTTTGTTGGTGCAGCAACAATTCTGCGTCTGTTAATTGAATAGAATTGGTTAGTTGTAATTGAATATCAGCAGACGATTTAACAGAAGACGATTTTTCTGAGTGCATCATCAAACGCTGAAGGAATTCAGCACTGGCCAAATTCAAACTGGAATTGCGCAATTCTTGTTGCATGCGCACTTGATCGGCTGCTGTCACGGTTTGATCCAATTCAATCA
>CAMLRJ010000403.1 GCA_946482345.1 uncultured Cellvibrio sp. | reverse complement strand
CATGATTCGTTTAATCAGAACGGAAAAGGAACATGCCGAGTCAGGGAAGCCTGCACGTATCATTGCAAAAATGAATTCTTTGTACGATGAAGAATTGGTGAATGAACTTTATGCTGCTTCCAAAGCTGGTGTAAAAATCGATTTAATTGTACGAGGTGTTTGCCAATTAAAACCTGGCATACAAGAGCTTTCAGAAAATATCAGTGTGCGTTCAATTATAGGGCGATTTTTAGAACACCACCGTGTCTTCTATTTTGAAAATGCAGGGAATTCACAATTGTTTTGCTCCAGTGCAGACTGGATGGTGCGCAATATGTTGCACCGTGTGGAAATTTGCTTTCCTATTAAAAATAAAAAGATTCGTGAACGCATAATAGAAGATTTACATCTTTATCTTAAAGACAACACAGGTTCATGGATACTACAACAGGATGGAAGCTACCAACGACTACTACCAGCAGAACAGGAAATGGCAACTTCTGTGCAAGACACTTTGTTGGAAAGTTTATGTAATTTAACTTGAACAACAACCTGAGCTAATGGGTTTCTATATCGAGTCGATAACCAATTTCCTGTAAATAATCGCGCTCATTTTCCAAATCAGCCAAAGTAAGCGGATGATTCTCCAACCATTTATGCGATAACTTCAAGACCAAATGATTATCGTCTACCTGCAATTTAATTGCTGGATTTGAATCCCGTAATCGACTGCGATGAAAGATGACGGCCATTCTCAATAAAATCGCAAGATGCACCAGATCAAGATTATGCAAAGGAAAATGTTTTACTGGAAAACGTTTTCTGTGCGCCAGAATCAGAACTGAAAGCTGTTCCTGTTCAGCGCGAGAACAACCAGCCAAATCAACATGCTGCACTACATATGCACCATGTTTATGATAATCGTTATGAGAAATATCCAAACCTATTTGATAAAGTCGTGCAGCCCAGCTTAACAACTTGCCTGCATCTCCCTCTGCCAGATACCAAATACCGGATACTTGTTTTAATAAAAGTAATGCTGTTTTTTCTACAGCCAGTGCTTTTTCCTGATTGACATGAAAACGCAAAGCCAATGCGTCAACACTGGATTGGCGAATATCATAATTCTCCATCCGCCCTTTCAAATCAAATAACAAACCTTCACGCAAAGCCCAATCAACCGCATTCACTTCTTTAAACGCAAAAGATTGAAACAGTGCATTTAATACTATGGCGCCACCCAAAAATACTTTTCGCCTTTCTTCAGACAAATCCAGGTAAGGAGCATGAATATTGCCATGCTGTAAATAAAATCCAATAATTTTTTCGAGATGCTCCAAACGTATAACACCATCACTCCAGGTTTGTTGCCGACAAACTTTTGCAATAGTTTTAATTGTGCCCGACGCACCCAATACCTCTTGCCATTCATGCGCAAAAAAATCATCTTTTATAGGTTCAACTTCTTGCAAACAGGCGACCATAGCTTTAGTCACGTTACGTTGATTGACTTTTCCATCGGCAAAAAAGCGTTTGGTGATCGCAACACAGCCCATGTTCAAGCTTTCTTTTAGCAAAGGTTTCATTCCTTTACCCAAAATCACTTCGGTGCTGCCGCCTCCTATATCCATCACCAATCGTTTGCCTTTTACAGGCGCAACTCCCTGCGCAACACCTAAATAAATAAGCCTCGCTTCTTCATTACCGGAAATAATTTCAACGGGGTATCCCAACAGGTTTTGGGCTGCGGCTAAAAAATCTTTGGAGTTTTTTAAACTGCGTAGCGTTTTTGTACCCACTATGCGCACATTTTTTGAGGGATAACCACGCAAACATTCACCAAATCTTTCGAGGCATTGCAATGCTCGATCTCTTGCATCCTCCGCCAGACTTCCATCCTCTTGCAAACCAAAACCTAACTGAACAGGTTCACGTAATTTATCCAGCAAACGTATTTGCCCATTTTCCCAATGCGCAACAATCATATGAAAACTGTTTGATCCCAAATCAATGGCAACAATATGACTGGACGGGGAGTATTTTAACGCCGATAAATTAAACATATTACAATCACATGACGAATAAACTGATTACTGTAGACTTTAATTAAATGACAGATAATTATCACAACAAAACCGGATAAAAAACATAACTGTCATATAGGGTGCATAGACTCGCGTACTATAACCCAAAATAAAATTTAAGATAGAACTGAAGAAAGTTTGATGATTATGGATTTAATAACAATCCAAAATTATGAGGATTATCGGTAAGTGTTGTGAACCTGGCCTAATATTCTACAGCTCAATATTCTACGGGTTGACCCACAACATAAATTCGCTGATCGGATTTTTTATCTGTCACTATCACATGCACCAAATACCATTTACCCTGTTTACGCTCCGCATTCACAAAGACTTCGGCATCTTTTTTTGAACCATCAATAGTGTATTGAAAAGTCGCTACACCACCGTCGCCTGATTCACTGATATTGCCCGTAACAAAAAAACTGAACTCCAGTTTTTTACCCAGCATACGTTTCACTCTGGAATCCTGCTGAATAACCTTAACCGACTTTTGATAAACATCCCCTTTCATCATCTTCATCAAACCGGCAAGCAGTGCCACTACCGCAGCAATCACTACGGCAGAACCCAATATTGAATAGATAATCCATCTGATGTTTTTCATGATCATGACCTGCTGGTGTTAACGTCTGATGTTATAAATCGTTATTCAGTAAAACGTCATGCAACTCATAAGGGGTATGATAAAGATGAGTTAATACCTGCCAGGCTCAAAAAGCAATCATCCGGTAAAAAAATTGCGCAAAATTTTCGTCAACTTTTGAATATTAATGCACATCAATCATCTGTACTGATCCATCAGGCATGACTTCAAACATTTTATCTTTGGGCTCATCCAGTAAAAATGCGGTGGTGGCCACAACCAAAATGCTGATGGAAATTGTCAGGAAAAAAATCGGCGTGGATACAAACGAAAACACCGTTAACAACACCACTGCGCCCACATTGCCATAAGCGCCCACCACACCGGCAATTTGCCCGGTTAAACTGCGGCGAATCAAAGGCACTACTGCAAACACACACCCGGCAGCCGAACCCAGAAAAAAGGAACTCAACATCATGGCAGCAACAGCCAGTGCAATCGGCCAATCGGCATTAATTTGTGACAACACAAAAAAACCGACAGATGCTGCCAGCAATAAAACAATCAATGATTTTTTGCGACCAAATTTATCACTGATCCAACCACCCGAAGGACAAGAGACTATATCCGTTGCTGCGAAACAAGCGCCAAAAATACCAGCCAAAGCAACAGGAATAGAAAAAGTATGCTGAAAAAACAACGGCAACATAGACACTACCGCCAGCTCTGATCCAAAAGTGACAGCATAAGCCAAACTTAAAATAGTGACCTGCTTGAATTTATATTGATGATTTTTTTCAACCGGTTTTATAAAAATATCAGCGTTGACCTGATAGATTTTTTTACACTGGTATAAAAATAATCCCACCAGAATTGCGTTAATCATATACATGGCTTGCTGACTTAATAACCCCAATGAAGATACTTTCCAGGTTAATAAAGACAAAGCTGCATACATGGGAATATTAATGACTAGATATTGAATAAAATCTGCTTTTGAAGTCACCGCCAAACCACCGGATTTATTCGGCTTGAAATAAGTGGAACCCGCCGGCGTATCACGCACAGAAAAAAAGTAAACGGCTGCATAAAGAATCGCGATAACACCCGTGCATGCAGTGGCATAACGCCAACCTTCATCACCACCGAAAATTAATGCCAAAGTGGGAATCGAGACGGCTGCCGCTGCCGAGCCTATATTGCCCAAGCCTTTGTAAATTCCTTCGGCCAAACCCAGCTGACGAGCAGGAAACCATTCGCTGATCATGCGAATACCAATCACAAAACCGGCACCGGCAAATCCCAATAAAAAACGCGCAAGGGCTATAGCTTCAAAACTGCTGGCAAATGAAAAGAAAAAACAAAAAATTCCGGTAATTACTAATAACAGCGAATAAATTTTTCGTGGACCAAATACATCCACCAACATACCTATCACTATGCGGGCAGGAATGGTCAAGGCCACATTT
>CAMLRJ010000402.1 GCA_946482345.1 uncultured Cellvibrio sp. | reverse complement strand
TACGGCGATGCGCAGGTGTCCGGCGATGCGCAGGTGTCCGGCGATGCGCAGGTGTACGGCAAATGTAGCAAATCGCCGCTATTCATCGCAGGACTTGGCTGGAGCATTACCGCTGCTGACGAACAAATGGTTATTGGCTGCCAAGCTCACTTAATCGCGGAGTGGCGAACATTCGACGACAAAACAATATCGGAAATGTCAGGCGGCGCACTTAAATTCTGGAAAAAATACAAGGATGCGATTTTTGCGATGATTGATGGGCGCGACTAACCATGTACAAATTCCGAATCACAGACAAAAGCGGCAAGTTCATAGGCGTGCAAATAGCTAACTCAGATATTCACGCCTTGTGTGTTGCTAAAATAAACGGCCTTGTTAATGCGTACAAGGCAGAAATGGAAGGGTTTAATTGGTGAGATTATGAAAACTATCTATCGAAACAATATTCTTGAAGCTGCAAACATGCGCAAAAAATCTGAATGGAATCAGAAAGTTAAAAATCTTGAAGAATCCATTGGTTTTGCTTATTCAGAGTGGGATTTATAAAAATGGAAGGTTATGAAGATGACCCAGAATATCAGGCATGGATTAATAGCTGTTGCGAAAAGTGCACTTGCGATCACAAGCCATGCGATGGAATTATGGCTGGCGGACTTTGTGATGAAATAAATCGCCATGATCATGATGATTTTGCAGAAGACGAAGAAGATTCTTATTTTAGCCAATAGGTAAACCATGCGCCCCTACCAACTAAAATCAGCCCAGAAGCAGCTTAACGGAGAACCGCTAGAGGGTTACGCCGTATTCTGCGACAAAGAGGAAAGAGTATTCGTCAATGCCTTTGAGCATGATTGGGCGCGTGATTTTGTAAACCATCTAAATGATGCGTTTGATATATTCGAATTTTATATGAAGGCTAAAAATGAAACCATTGGATGAGTGGCTAAAAAATTACTATGACAAAAGGCCTCAGCTAAAAAGGCCTGATGTTAATATTTTTGGCGAGCATGAAATGCCTGGCGAAATTAGATATGCATTCGAACGACTTTACATTGATTATCAAGAATTAAGCGAGAAAAGCAATGAACACAACAACCTATCATAATTGCGATTTGATTCCTGAGGTTAAGGTGCAATCTCTCGCTGAATTGCTGGAAGAGAATCGCAGGCTTAACGACATTATAAACAGCCCCCAGAAAGATGACTTTATCCGTGCCGTAAGTACTGAGGCAGAACACCAAAGGCAGCGCTGGGGTAGTTCTCATGACTCAGGTAAAACGCCAGCTGATTGGTTTTGGCTTATTGGATACCTTGCCGGAAAAGCGCTACATGCACACATTTCTGGCAATAAAGAAAAAGCCGAGCATCACATTATTACCACAGCAGCGGCATGTGCAAACTGGCATAAGTCAATGTTTGGAAAAACTGATATGCGTCCCGGCATTGATGGCGAATCAATAATGGCTGATAAAAAATGCACCTAGACAAGCTTATAGAGCTATTTGAAAAAAATGTCTTACTGTATGGTCATGCAATAGAGCGCGCAACCTTGGAGCATTTGCGTGAGCTTAGGGCTATCAAGGAAAAAGGGACAAAACCAAAAAGAGAGCCAAAGGCACAGATAGCGCCGATAAAGCAATATGCATTTGAGCTTGGTGTAAATCCAAGGGTGATTCAGGGCGCGATTGAGTGGGATGAGTCATCGCCAAAACCGGTTGGCGAGACGACAATTAGAAACAGGATGCTTTTACACTACGACCGTGATGAATTTTATGCCTGGTGGAACAATAGGAAAAAATCAAAAAATTCTGGAGATTCATTATGAAAGAAAGACCAATGCTTTTCAGCGCCCCAATGGTTCGCGCCATATTGGATGACAGCAGGACGCAGCTGCGGCGCGTGATGAAGCAACAGCCAACTATGGTAACTGCGGTCGGCAGGCCAATATTTCACGACGAAAATAACCGCAGAATCTCGCCGGTTTGCCCCTACGGACAGCCAGGCGACAGGCTTTGGGTGCGCGAGACTTTTCAGCTAGTCTTTGCTGATGGATTTGAACATGTCGGTGCCACTTTTCCTGATTATGGCACTGGCTACGGCTACAAATGCAATTACCCAGCAACCGATGGGCGCGTCGAATTTATTGATGGCGATGGCCGGATAACTGATCGCGTAACCCCATCAATTCGCATGCCTCGATGGGCATCGCGCATCCTGCTGGAGATTGTCAGTGTGCGGGTTGAGAGGTTGCAGGATATTAGCGAGGAGGATGCAAAGGCGGAGGGTATTTGGAGAACAGTAAGCGGGCATTTCAGTTATGGCGACGAATACAATCCTAGCTACATCACAGCGGTCGATGCTTTCGGCGCTCTATGGGAATCAATCAACGGCGCCGACAGCTGGGCGGCTAACCCCTGGGTCTGGGTTGTAGAGTTTAAACCTATTACAAAATAATACTGTATAAAATCTATCAATTTCACGCGCCAGGAAATAGGGTCTATATTTGAATCATCTGTAGGGCAAAATTATGAAGAATGTTAGCTATCTATTGTTCGCATATGTATTGTGTTTTTTAATTGGAAGTGGGCTTGGACTTTGGGTTGGAGTCTTATACAGAGTTTTATTTGGATAATTAAAAATATGAAAAACCAGATCGACATAACCAAAATGGCAAACGCAATGCACAAAGAGCGCGAATTACAGGCTCAGATTGATCTTGAGCGAGAAATAAGTCCGGAAATATTTGAAGAACAATTTCAGCAGATTTTCATGTCGGATGAAACATTTGAGCGCGAACCAAAAATAAACCCTCATCAAGCATTGTTTGATGCAGGCCATAAAATGAGTGATTTTTAGGATGATTTATGAGCGATCCAGATGATCATTGGGACGAGGCAATGGCCAATGATGGCGACAGATTTGATGACGAAGAAGAATTTGATGAAGATGATTATAATTTTGATCACGACGATTAACTGGAGATTATCATGTACATTCAATTTTTACAGGTAGCCGCATTTGCAGTTTCAGTAGTTGGTGCAACCGGTGCATTTATTTACTTCTGCGTCTTGTGGAAGCTTTCACGCGATACCACCATCGAGCCGATTGTGTCGGAAGGTGCGCAGAAATGACAGCCGCCCACTGGATTGTTATCGCCACCATATTAATATTTGGACTGGTTGCATCTGCAATGGCATTTATCTGCGACTGGCCAAAGCCTAAACTGAAATATGGTAATGTTAAAGCTGGATCATCGATAAAGGTTTATAAAAAATGAATAACGAATTTATGCCCGGATTATTTGTAGGGATTATTTTGTCTGCATCATTTGTGTTCTCTTTTGGAGATGAAACATCATACTATCATGAGCACCTAATAGCTATTGAGACATGCAAAAATAACGCAGGCTATGAAGAAATTAATACTCACATGTTAGTTAAAAAGACTGAAATAACATGCTCTGATGGCGCTGTATTTACTATATGGGCAGGAGAAAATGATAACTAACCTAGATAAGATCGACGCGTTCAATCTGATGTCAAGGCTAGGCATGACCGTTGAAAACCGTAGATTCCATGCTTGCGCTCAAATAGGCCATGTTCATTATGGCTATGCAAGATACAAAGATTTTGATGGGTCAGGCGATATCGCTTTGTTTCAGGCAATACATCAGTGCGCTCATAGCTACTACACAAAACATCCAGAGGAAAAGCCAAATGAGTGATTTACAAAGCCTAATCGATGCGCAAGTTAAATCAATGACAGAGCTGCATATTAAGGTTAAGGAATTGACCGCTGATGTTGCCATGTATAAAGAGCGGATGGAGTATTGGGAGAGGCGTGCGAGAGCAGCAGAAGCAGGCGACACTCTGGACAATCTCCGCGCACACGGGCTAGAGGATCATTTAACCGGGGGCGATAGCGATGCGTGAAGAAGTGATAGCAAGGCACCTGGGTAGCGGCGAAAAAAGGAAGGCATTTATTGATTATGAGGCGTCGACGCTGACCGATGAAAACGGGAATATTCTCAATCATCTGTCATGGACTTATGAAGAGATCGATAATAACGACCTTTCACCAGGCTTCGAAGCTTCGATCTTGATTATACTGATTATTATTG
>CAMLRJ010000401.1 GCA_946482345.1 uncultured Cellvibrio sp. | reverse complement strand
TTCACCATTTGCCCTGAGGCCCCAACATAAAATCTTCAAGCTATAGAGCTTTTCGGAATTACTGTCGTTGGAATAAAGCATCTCCAATCCATCCAGCTCGGGAGCCAGGCGGATAAATCGCTCGTTGTGTAGTTCGGAGTAGGATTTGCGGGTGAAAAAATCAACCACATTGTTCATATTGTGGCCGGTGTCCGAGGTCTTCATAATACACCTCCCGAAAAAAGTAGGATTTAATCCCAAGAATGATGTTTTTTTGCGTCACCATCACTATATAAAGTATATGCTAAACACCGAAAGCACAACTGGTAGCCCTTCTTTTTTTTCCCATCCTTCATTTTCAAGGTGTATATGAAGCTAATTATTGATGAAAATATTCCATTGGGATCAGAATTTTTTTCCTGTTTTGGTGAGGTGCAGCGCTTGTCAGGGCGCAAAATTACTCCTGCCGATGTAAAGGATGCTGATGCATTGATTATTCGCTCAGTCACGCAAGTTAATCAGGCTTTATTGGAATCCAGTCGTGTAAAGTTTGTTGGCACCTGCACCATTGGTGTTGATCATTTGGATATTAATTATCTTGATCAACAGGGTATTGCCTGGGCCAATGCTCCCGGTTGCAATGCCAATTCAGTCGTGGAATATGTTTATGCAGCATTGGCTGCCCTTGATGTTAATTGGACCCAATCGCGTGTCGGCATTATAGGTTGTGGAAATGTGGGTGGGCTTTTGTATCGTCGATTGCAAGCTCAGGGTGTTGCGTTGCGTTGTTACGATCCCAATTTAACCCTTGAACAGATTCCTGATCTTTGCAGTCTGGAAGAAGTATTGGCTTGCGATATTGTTTCCATGCATACCCCTTTGGTCACAGAGGGGCCATATCCCAGTTTTCATTTATTGAAAAAACATGAATTGATGCAGCTGAAACCGGGGGCAGTGTTGATCAATGCAGGCCGGGGTTCTGTCATCAGTAATCAGGATCTACTGTCGGTCATCAACCAGCGAGCCGATTTGCGTGTGGTATTGGATGTATGGGAACCCGAGCCGGGTATCAGTATTCCGCTTTTGGAAAAAGTAGTGATAGGCACACCGCATATTGCCGGCTACAGTTTTGATGGCAAGCTCAATGGAACGGAAATGATTTATCGTTCTTTTTGTCAATTTTTAAATCAAAAACCGGAAAAAAACTTGAAAGATCTGGTTCCGGATCTGAATGATAATATTTTGGATGCGGGGCATTTAACTGATCCCTGGCTGATAGTAAAACATTTGGTATTGCAAGCTTATAATATCGATGCAGATAATATGCGTTTGCGCGAAGCCGCTCATGATGCAAGGGTAAAAAATATTACAATCAATGAAGGCTTTGATTTGCTGCGAAAACATTATCCAAAAAGAAACGAATTTCATAATTATCAAGTCAAGTATCATCAGGCGAGTCAGGAAACCAAAAAATGGCTGTCCTTGTTAGGATTTAATTGTGCAGACTGAAAAACGATTTCGATTGGGTGTGTTGGTAAATCCTTATGCCGGTATTGGTGGCAGTGTTGGTTTAAAAGGTTCGGATGGTGTCGCTATTCGCGATCAAGCTCTGGCAATGGGAGCAGAGTTACGCGCAATTGATCGCATGCAACGTGCGCTGTCAAAATTTAGTTTCTTTTCCACTCGCATTGATATTTTTTGTTTTGCTGGCGATATGGGTGAAGTCAGTGTAAAGGCGGCGGGTTTTGATCCAATTATTTTGGGTGCAGCCAAAAATACTCCATCAACAGCTGATGACACTGTGACTGCAATTGAGCAATTGCTGTTGCACAAAATAGATTTGCTTTTGTTTGCGGGTGGTGACGGTACAGCCAGAATTCTCGTTGACACACTGCCTGAAAAACAAATTGTTTTGGGTGTGCCTGCCGGGGTCAAAATTCATTCCGGTGTTTATGCTATTTCGCCCGAAGCTGCCGGTGATTTGGTTTGTCAATTATTAAGCGGAAAATTAGTCAATTTGGCGCATCGCGATGTAAAAGATATAGATGAAGAGGCCTTTCGCGAAGGCAAAGTCAAAGCAAAATATTATGGAGAATTGTGGGTGCCTGAAGCCGATGATCTGCTTCAACAAGTCAAAAATGCCGGAATGGAAAGGGATGAGTTGGCGCAGTTGGATGTGGTGCAAACATTAATCGAAGAGTTGGATATAGACACTTTGTATTTGGTAGGAACAGGTTCTACGACTCATCTTTTTTTGCAGGAAATAGGGTTGGAAGGTAGCTTGTTGGGCGTGGATTTATTATTGAACAAGCAACTAATTGCCAAAGATGCAAGCGCAAATGAAATCCTGAAATATATTTCACAACATCAAGGTGCTGTAAAAATTATTGTGACTGCTATTGGTGGTCAGGGTCATATTTTTGGCAGAGGCAACCAACAGTTTACACCGGAAGTCATCCGGCAAGTGGGCAAAGATAATATTGTCATTATTGCTGCGCGAGGAAAAATATTATCCCTTGCAGGAAGGCCATTATTGGTTGATACCCATGATCCGGAATTGGATCAATCATTGTCTGGTATCTATAGAGTGATAGTGGGTTATCAGGAATATATTTTATATCAGCTGGGCATGGCAGAAATTTAATGAGGAAGCTATGCAGCCTATATTGGAAAAATTAAATAAATTAAAACATCGAATTGATTCTGCGAACAATGTGATCGACAGTTATCGCGTTTTTCACGGGCGGGGGAAAACTTACCCTGGTTTTGAATTTGTGACTCTGGATTATTATCATCCTGTGTTGTTGGTGACATTATTTCATCAACCACCTGAGGGGTGGTTGCATCAAGTTCTGGTGTTATTGAAAGAAAATATTTCTCAAAAAACTCAAACGATTGTAGTGCAACATAGGTATGCACCGGGCGATCCGAGTGAAGTTGTTTATGGTGAATTACCTGCACAGGTTTTTGCAAAACGTGGCGAATTGCAATTTCATCTGAATCTTGTCAAGCAACAGAATATTGGTTTTTTTCTGGATATTGAACCGGCCCGTCAATGGTTGGAACAGCATGCAGTTAATCGGCGGGTGTTAAATTTGTTTGCCTACACTTGCAGTTTTTCGGTGATTGCAGTTGCCGCCGGTGCAGAAAAAGTGGTCAATGTTGATATGAGCAGTGCGGCGCTTAATCAAGGGCGCGCCAATCATATGTTGAACGACTTGGATAAAAACCGCAGTCAATATCTTGCAGAAGATATTTTGAAATCCTGGGGAAGGATAAAACGTGCGGGGCCTTATGATCTGGTGATATTGGATCCGCCCAGTTTTCAAAAAGGCAGTTTCGATTCAGTTAAAGATTACGCCAAATTAATCAAACGCCTGCCAGAATTGATGCCATTGGGAGGCAAGGTATTAAGTTGTTTGAATAATCCTGATCTTGATGTTGAATTTTTAACCCGGCTTTTTTCCATGCACTGTCCTGGCGCATTGTTTGAGCAACAATTGGCAGCTGATCCTGACTTTCCGGATATTGAACCTCAGCGTGGATTAAAAATGTTGGTGTTTTCGATGACGAATTGTTGATATAGGTTTTATTTCCAATAGATGTTTTATTTTCGATGAGTGTTTTATTTTCGACTAGACTGAATGCATCCTCAGCAAAATCGAATTGATGGCCTATATGAATACCCATTCCAATCTGGATTTTTCAACATTGCTGGCATCCAGTGTTCACGATATGAAAAATTCTGTGACCATGTTGTTGTTGAATGTGCAGGATTTGTTGGCGCAAACCTCATCGGAAACGGAACCCCAAAAAGCACAGTTATCCAAACTGGAATATGAAGCTACGCGCATTAATAATGATCTCATCCAATTGCTGACACTTTATCGATTGGATGAGAAAAGTCTGGCAGCGAACATAGATGAATGTCCCGTTATAGAGTTGATTGCAGAGCAGCTGGTTCGCAATGAATCTTTGCTCGCTTACAAAAATATTGTAATTAATCTGAATTGTGATGAAAGTTTACATTGGTATCTCGATGCCGAACTGATTGGCAGTGTGTTGAATAATCTTCTGGTTAATGCTGCACGTTATGCCAGGAGTATTATTAATATTTCGGTTGAAGATGAGGGCGCTTATTTGC
>CAMLRJ010000400.1 GCA_946482345.1 uncultured Cellvibrio sp. | reverse complement strand
AGATAAGGCTGCTGGCTTTAATCACGGGGCGGATGACTACCTGACCAAACCTTTTGATTTGCGAGAATTGGTATTGCGCTGCCAAGCGCTTGCTCGACGTCAATCATTACACCAGCCCAAAATACTGTCGGTAGGGGAATTAGAGTTGGATACCAACACCCAAGTCGCAAAGCGGAAAACCGTCATATTGGATTTAACTAATATTGGTTTCCGTATTCTGGAAATCCTTGTGAAATCCTATCCTAAGGCTGTATCCCGGACCTTTATTTCGCACCAATTATGGGGGGATCACCCACCGAATAGTGACGCGCTCAAATCGCATATATATGTTTTACGAAAAGTGCTGGATAAACCTTTTGATAAACCTCTATTAAAAACCGTAATGAATATGGGTTTTAGGCTTGAGTTGCCAGATGAATCTGATTCGGAGTATTAGACACCAGACTCTTCTGATATTGATAAGTCTGACGCTTTGTGTAAGCTTGGCTTTTTCATCGTTAGCTGTAGTTACTGCTTATATAGTTGAAGATATGACTCTTTCTAATTTATTGGATGAGTTGACGAAAGACTATGAGCGCTATTACGCTGAAAATCTTAGTTTGCCAAAGAGCACCCCATCCTTTATTAATATCTATCCTAATATGAAAGACCTTCCTGAATGGGCGAAGCAGCGCGCATACCGAAAGCAAATATCAGGTGAAATTTTCACTCCCGAAAGCAGCACTCACTATCATTATCACAAATTAAATTTGCAAGGCGAGACAGGTTATCTATTAGCTCAAGTTTCCGATTTATTGGCTGTCACTCGACAACCTATTATTATTGAATCACTTCTATGTGGTATTTTCATTGCAATTGTTATTACAATACTAATATCGATCAAGCTATCGCAAAAAATTGTCAATCCTATCATTATCTTAGCAAACGCGGTAAAACTAAACGAAAACCCCAATAATACCATTCGTTTACCTAACTTGCCTTTCGAATTGGGCTATCTCTCGAGGTCTATGCAAAGTAGTTTTGATCAGTTGAAAGTGCTATTGGAAAACGAAAAAGCTTTTTCAGGAAATGTAAGCCATGAATTAAGAACACCATTAACGGTGATGAAAAACACCTGTGCTTTAATCTCTCAGCGCGGTTTTTCTGACGGAGATATGCTTGAAATTAAATCAGCTTGTAATCAAATGGAGCAAACTATTGATATCCTTCTCGCGTTGGCGCGAAAAGATGCGCTGGATAAACAAATCTGCCGTGCTGCAATTGCAGTAGAGCAAGCATTATTGCGGTGCCATGACTCTTCGTTGAAGAATTTCGACATTTTGATTACGATTCCTGACGACTACAAACTACCAGCCAATCCAAAATTACTTGAAATAATACTGATCAACTTGTTACGCAACGCGGCTGAGCATGCTAGCACACCAGTGCTGTCCATCTTTGAAGAAAATGGATGGCTGATATTTGAAAACAATAATAAAAACCCACCTATTGATGATCTAATAGGAGCCGGAATGAAAGGCCACAGCAGCTCTGGAATTGGCCAAGGATTATATCTAGTGGCGAAAATTATTGAGCACTTCGGCTGGCAATTTCACGTTGAATGTAACGATCAGAAGTTCCGTATTAAAATGAAACCCTGAAAAATTCACTTAAATTTCTCCTTGCATCACCCAATATATCTGCTGAGCATATGAAATCGGGAGCGAATCATGCTTAAAAAGCTAGCTGTTATTGCCGCTTGTATCGTTATTTTTATGACTATTGCAATCAGTTTTTTCATCCATTGGGTTGGCGAATTTACTCCCTCTGATTCAGCATTGCGAGCGCTGGCTGCAACTGAGGTTAAAGATATCTCTTATTTGAGAGATCGACCCATACCCACACATGGAAAAATTTTGGCTATTGTCACCAGTACGCGGGAGTTGGGCGATACTGGAAAAATAACCGGTTATGAGCTATCTGAATTGGCTCGTGCATATTGGGTATTTAGTGCAAATGGTTTTGAGGTCGACATAGCTAGCCCTGAAGGTGATGAACCTCATGCGATAATAGATGATGAGGATATGAACGAATATGACTATGCTTTTCTTAACGATATCACGGCCCAGAAAAAAGCAAAAACCACGATAAAAGTGAGCGATGTTGATCCAGATAATTACTCTGCCTTGTATTTTGTTGGCGGTAAGGGTGCCATGTTTGATTTTCCAGATAATCCAGCGATAAAAGACTTAATCCATAAGTTTTACACTGAAGGAAAAGTTATTTCAGCTATTTGTCACGGGCCGGCAGCGTTAGTAAACGTAAAAGTTCAGGATGAATGGTTGGTAAGTGATAGGGCCATCAGCGCATTTACCAAATCGGAAGAGTTACTGCTTATGCCAGATGCTAGATCTATTTTTCCTTTTTTACTCCAAGAGAAGCTGGAAGAGCGAGGAGCACATTTTTTTTCGACTAACGATTACCTTAACCAAGTTAGTGTCAGTGGCAAGTTGATTACCGCACAAAACCCATGGTCGACTTGGTCTATAGCAGAAGAAGTAGTAAAAAAATTAGGATATGAACCTAAACCTCGGAAACTAACAAGAGAGGAGCGTAGTGTTTCGTTATTACAAGAGTTTTATAGTGGGGGGCTGAATGCTGCTGAGAATCTTATTAAAGGATCCCCTGAAAAATATAATGGCCATCTGGTTTTAATGCATGCGGTTGTAGCTGCAATGAAGTACGATGTAGAGAACGCTGTGAAATTGATAGTTCTCGCGGAGGGTTTGCGTCCTAAATAGCAATCTGATATTGCTTTATTTTTCTACGATAGTGGAACTATTTATCGTTGTTTTATGGGTATTAAATTCACTGGAACCTATTCGTGCCAGTATTCTTATTGCCAATGCTAATATAATTGATTCTAATGCCCGCTCTTTGATATATACATACGCATATCTATAAAATTTCTCCGTTGTTGTGTTTAGCGCTTCATATCAGATATGGAGTGACAAGTGTTAGAGAATACGGGAATAAAAAATCCCCGCCGAAGCGGGGATATAGAGGGGCACTACAAAAAATATTTTTTGATTAATAACAGACCTGGAACTCCACAATGCCATCGCCGGAACCAAAACGTTGCATGGTGTATTTTTCAACATCAATAAGGAAACCGTCACCGGCCAGATTGGCTGTACAGCAACCGCTGCAATCTGAATCAGCACAAGCGTCATAGACTTTACCGGTAATGCGGCGATTCCCCTGCCGCAGATTCAGGGTTTTCAGACCCAACCAATTCCAGTCTTTCATGTGCACGGCGATGATGTTGTTAGCCTCTACCCAGGACTCCGGCTGTTGACCATTCACGCCGTAGAAATACCCTGCCCATTGGCAACCGTTGTAATAAATACATTCATCGCTGCCGGGGTCAGGATAAGACTCATAATTCGTCAACCGTGCTTCATACCAATCGGTACCGCAATCGTTCGTCGGCGTAGAACTGCTGGACGATGAGCTGTTTCCGCCCGGGCAAGATGCTACAGGGTCCCAATACCAGGTACTGATGGTCGGGCTGTAACCGGGATTATCGTGTTCCGCCACGTAGAAGGCGCCGTTGTAACTCACCACAACCCCCGCTGAATAGAAAGTGCCGGCACTCCATGTCGGGCATGAGCCGCCTGTATTCGTCGCACTGCTGGAGGAAGAGGAAATCGGTGCAGATGATGACGATGAGCTGCTGGAACTGGTTGGTGTAGCACCACTGCACCCGTCGTTATATTTCCATTCCTGCCACTGGCCGGAATGGGTTTCCGGATTGGCACCTTGCGTCCACCACTGCGAGGTGTAGGACTTGCCATTGTGTTTCACTGTGGTGTTGCCGTTATACGCGGTACCACTTTGCCAGGTCGGTAAGTTGGTGCAATTTACGGCTGCCAGACTCGGCAACGACAACAAAATGCCACAACATACTCCCACCCAAACCATTGCCTTTTTCATCATGAGAATCACCTCGATTCAGTTTGTTTTTAGTTTTGTTTTGCGTAGCGATCCTGGCTTCCTGCCTGCTACTGAAAATCTCTTTAAGGATGGAGGAGCGGTGTTGTCAGGAGTGATACTTATCTTGCGAGTTTTGATACTTTCGACGCATCTCAT
>CAMLRJ010000399.1 GCA_946482345.1 uncultured Cellvibrio sp. | reverse complement strand
ATTTCAAAGCGACCGAAAGTCCACTCTTGCAAACCTTTGGTGCGCAAACGTGCAGATGTGTAAGGCAGTGTGGATGTCGCGCTACCTGAACCGTCAGGTGTGTTGGGGCCGGTGAAATCTTCGCGTTTTGCAACGATTTTCAGAACGCCATCTTCAATAAACGAGTTAACTGCACGATTGGTGTAGCACTGTTGTTCGTTGTTGCCGCCGCCCCAGCAATTTTCTTCGTGATCCCATTTGCTGGTGTCGATTGAGCTCGCACTGAATTCGTCGCTCCAGACCAAAGTCCATAGAGGCGCACTACTGGAAGAGACCGAGCTGATAGAACTGGAACTGCTGGAGGAAGCGAGACTGGAGCTGGAAACACTTGAAACACCAGGGCTTGAAATACTGGAGCTGATACCTGAACTGGTCAGACTGGAAGATGACTTTCCACCTGAATTACCTGACCCACCACAACCCACAAGCCCCAAAAGAGCCAGTGTGAGACCAAACCCTATCGCCTTTTGAAAATAAATCGTCTTCATCAGAAATTGACCTCTGTTGTTATAGTTTTGTTGTAACGCTGCAAACCCGACCCAAGATCAAATTTGCGATATTTGTCCTTTAAAAAAACTCCCGCCTTCGACCAACAACGGGAGCTCAAGGAGAATGAAACTGACAATGGTAGGAGTTGGGGTACCGAATCCATTGTTACTCACAAACCTCACGCCGTGCGGCAGAGGATATAGCGACAAGAGCTTGCCAACTACCCGACGGATATTGGAAGTGACAAAAATTTTTGTCGTCCCACCTTAGGTATCACCCTAAACTGAGTCTTATCACTTTTGGTTTGGATGGGATGGGAATAAAAAAGTCTAATAATTTCAATGAACTAGGCGTTTTGATCAGCCTGGGAATTTTCTACACACCTAAAATAAAACACCCGACTTGCGTCGGGTGTTTTAGGGAAAAATAAGAAATTAATCCTCAATCAATTCTTCAACCGTCGCCACTATGTTGTCCACAGTGAATCCAAAATGCTCCATGAGTTTTGGACCGGGCGCAGATTCACCGAAAGTGGTCATACCCACTACACGGCCATCAAAGCCGACGTACTTGTACCAGAAATCCACATGTGCGGTTTCAACTGCAACGCGTGCAAAAATATGGCTTGGCAGAACAGACTCTTTATAAGCAGCATCCTGACGATCAAATACTGAAGTGGACGGCATGGAGACGACGCGAATATTGCGACCTTTGGCTTTCAGGGCTTCGGCGGCTTTGACGGTAACACCTACTTCTGAACCGGTTGCAATCAGGATTGCGTCTGGTTCGCCGACTGAATCCACCAATACATAACCACCTTTGGCAATATTGGCCACTTGCACCGGGGTGCGAGCAAAAGCATCCAGATTTTGACGGCTGAATACCAATGAAGTCGGGCCGGTTTTGCGCTCAATTGCGGCCTTCCATGAAACAGCAGATTCGGCTGCGTCAGCCGGGCGCCAGGTGTCCATATTCGGTGTCATGCGCAAACTGGCCAGCACTTCAATCGGCTGATGAGTTGGGCCGTCTTCACCTTGACCAATAGAGTCATGAGTGTAGACAAAAATATTACGCAGCTTCATTAATGCCGACATACGCACCGCGTTGGCAGCATATTGCTGGAACATCAGGAAAGTAGCGCCGTAAGGGATGAATCCGCCGTGTGCCGAAATACCATTCATGATGGCGCTCATACCGAACTCGCGCACACCGTAATAGATGTAGTTACCGCTGGCATCATCGGCATTCACACCCTTGGAGGACTTCACTATTGTCAGGTTGGAACCGGCGAGATCCGCAGAACCGCCCAACAATTCAGGCAGAATTTGTGCAAAGGCAGCAATAGAGTTTTGTGACGCCTTACGGCTGGCAATCTTTTCTGATTTGGCCTGGCTTTCAGCAATAAAGGCTTCGGCTTTGGCTGCGAAATCGGCTGGCAAATCACCTTTAATCACGCGACGATCAAACTCGGCAGCCAATTCAGGATGTGCCGCTTTGTAGGCAGCAAATTTTTCGCTCCAGGATTTTTCAGCTGCTGCACCTTTGGCTTTAGCATCCCAACCGGTATAAATATCGGCTGGAATGACAAAAGGTTCATACTCCCATCCAAGGGTTTTACGAACCAGAGCCACTTCTTCCAACCCCAGAGGCGAGCCGTGACAATCATGAGAGGCTTGCTTGTTGGGAGATCCAAAACCAATGATGGTTTTGGTGATGATTAATGTGGGCTTTTTGGTTTCGGCACGGGCCGCTTCAATAGCCGATTTAATAGCCGCTGCATCATGGCCATCAACAGCACGAATTACATTCCAGCCATAAGCTTCAAAACGCTTGGCAGTGTCATCGGTAAACCAACCTTCAACATGACCATCAATTGAAATGCCGTTGTCATCATAGAAAGCAATCAGTTTGTTCAGACCCAAAGTTCCGGCCAGGGAACAGGCTTCATGGGAAACACCTTCCATCATGCAGCCATCACCCAGGAAACAATAGGTAAAGTGATCGACCAGTTTATGTCCGTCACGGTTAAATTGTGCCGCCAGAATTTTTTCAGCCAGCGCCATACCGACTGCGTTGGCGATCCCTTGACCCAGTGGGCCGGTAGTCGTTTCAACACCTACCGTATAGCCAAGTTCCGGGTGGCCCGGTGTTTTTGAATGCAATTGGCGGAATTGCTTTAACTCATCCATCGGCAAATCGTAGCCAGATAAATGCAACAAGGAGTAAACCAGCATGGAGCCGTGGCCATTTGACAGTACAAAGCGGTCTCTATCGACCCATCCCGGATTGTTTGGATTGTGCTTTAAAAAATCATTCCACAAGACTTCGGCAATATCAGCCATTCCCATAGGTGCACCCGGATGACCCGAATTGGCTTTTTGGACCGCATCCATCGAAAGGACACGAATTGCATTGGCAAGATGTTGGCGAGAAGGCATCAATGAAGCTCCTGGAATGGTTGATTTAAAAGGATTTTTGCCGGATCTACTGTCTGACGTGCAGTATTGGTCGGCGGGCATTCTCTCTCAGCTGCCATCTGCGGTAAAGCACAGAAAAGAAAAAGTCTGATGATCTTCCACTATGAAAACGTCATCATTCTGTAAAACCTATATCAAAATATTTTGATATAGGTGATTTCGACTGCTAGACTTGCCGGCATGAATCAATCTGCACCCACCAATACCCCAACCGAATTTCCTTTGCTGACGGATGTTGTCCAGCAAAAGGTTGATGCCGGTGCCCTCGCCAACTTGCTCAAAGCAGCTGGCGACACATTGCGCCTGGATATTTTACGCGTTCTCTCACAAGACTCTTATGGCGTGCTGGAATTGAGCCGCTTGTTCGACACCACACAGTCCGGCATGAGTCACCACCTGAAAGTATTAACCAATGCCGGGTTGCTCGGTTCGCGCCGTGAAGGTAATTCGATATTTTACCGTCGCGCTTATTTATCACCGGAGCATTTACTGGCCAATCTGCAACAACAATTATTCGCCACAATTGATGAAATCCAATTGTCTGCGGATCTGCAACAAAAAGTGCAAACCTTGCAGCAAGAACGCAATCAAGCAGCGCAAACTTTTTTTACCGAAAATGCCGATAAATTTCGCGCGCAACAAGATTTGATCGCCAGCTATCCGGTTTACGCCGATCAAGTCACCAGCTTGTTAAATAACACTTTGTTAAAACATAAACATCTGGCATTGGAAATAGGGCCGGGCGAAGGTGAATTTCTTGCAGTGTTGTCGCAACAATTTAATCAGGTTGTGGCCTTGGACAACTCCAAACAAATGCTGGAAAAAGCCAAACAATTTGCGCAAAGCAAATCACTGCGCAATATCGAATTTATATTAGGCGACACACAAACACTCGATGCACAAAAAATTCTGGCCGACTGCATTGTGGTGAATATGGTGCTGCACCACACCGCATCGCCTGCTGATATTTTTGTGGATTTAAGTCGCAGTCTCGCACCCGGTGGCGCTTTATTAATTTGCGATTTATGTCGTCACGAACAAACCTGGGCACGCGAAGCCTGCGGCGACTTATGGCAAGGATTCGAACCCCAGGATTTTTCACGCTGGGCCAAAGCCGCAAAACTGGATGAAGGA
>CAMLRJ010000398.1 GCA_946482345.1 uncultured Cellvibrio sp. | reverse complement strand
AGATGTTATTACTTGGAGATGATATGCGCGAAGTAGTTAATGTACTGGTTGTCGAAGACGATGAAGTCGATGTTGAATCACTCAAGCGTGTATTTGCAAAACGTGAAATTAAAAACCCGGTTTATTATGCGACCAATGGCAGAGAAGCATTGGACATTATGCGCGGTGAAAATCATCATACCAAAGTCCCAAAACCTTTTATTATTTTGTTAGATATCAATATGCCGATGATGAACGGTATAGAAATGCTAAGGGAATTACGTCAGGATGAACAGTTAAAAGACAGCGTCGTTTTTATATTAACCACATCACCCCGCGAAGAAGATAAAAATACCACCTATAAACTAAATGTTGCCGGTTATTTTTTAAAGCAGGACATGAAAGAGCTGGTTAATCTGCTAAGCCTTTATTGGGAACTGAATGAGTTCCCTGAAAATTAATAAGAGGTCTTTATACGAATTCACTTTGTCCGATTTGCTTCATCACTCCCGCGAAACTGGCCGCAGGAATGATGATAGATTTCAATTAGCGTAAATGTCTCAATAAATTTATTTAACGCTCACTTTTGTCAAATAGACTTTGGATTGACTCACGTCTGTAATTTTTCCGGTAATTTCGAATTGATTTTGCAAACGTATGTCCGCCGAAGACGAACCAATCATCACATTGATTGCGCCGGGCTCAACAATATATTGCATTTGGCGATCATAAAATGCCAATTGATTGGCAGATAAAGTGAATGTGACTTGTTTGGATTCTTTTGGTTGTAAGCTGATGCGCTTAAAACCTCTTAACAGTTTGACTGGTTGCGTTACTGTTGCTACCGGATCATTAACATAAAGTTGCACCACTTCATCACCAGCATAATCACCCTTATTAGTGATGGTTGCGCTGATATCGAGGCTTTGGTTAGCGGTGATTTTTGTTTTGTTTAATTGCAAATTGCTGTAGCTGAATTGGGTGTAACTCAAACCGAATCCAAAAGGAAAAAGTGCATCGGTTTTATCAAACGCATAACCGCGTTTTGCTGTTGGTTTGTGATTGTAATAAACCGGTAAGTGCCCGACAGAACGCGGCACACTCACAGGTAACTTCCCACCTGGATTCACATCACCAAATAACACACGTGCAACCGCTGCTCCTGTTTCCTGGCCCAAATACCAGCCTTGCAAAATTGCAGGTGCAGTTTCAGCAATTTTTGTAATCGCCAGTGGTCGCCCGCCAATCAGCAATACCACCGTGGGTTTGCCCGTTGCCAGCACCGCATCAACCAACGCCTGTTGTTCACCGAGTAAATCAAGACTGGTACGGTCACCCAGATGAGTTTCAGCCCAAGCCTCGCGCGAGGTTGCTTCGTTATCACCCACCACCACAATCGCTACATCACTTTTTTTCGCGGCAGTCACTGCTTTTTCAATCATACCTTTGGTATCAGCAGCAGTTGCCAAAACCACTTCATCTGTATGCCAGCGTTCTTTTGAATAAGAATTGGCAGCGACTGAATCGGCAAACGGTTGCCAATGCAAGCGAGTGAGAAGCGTTCCCCGTTCAAAACTAACTTTCGCATGATTACCAAGATAGTTTTGCAAACCTTGTAATATGCTGATGGTTTGCTTGGGTACATCACTATAACCACCCAATAAAGTTTCATCTGCATGCGGGCCGATCAAGGCTATTGATTTAATTTTATTTTTATCCAGCGGTAATAATTGCTTGTCATTTTTTAATAAGACTACCGATTTTTCAGCCGCCAGTTGCGCTAACTTTCTGTGTTCGGCATTACCAACAAATTCTTCTATACCTTCGACTTTTGCATAGGGATTTTCAAAAAGTCCCAACATAAATTTATCGCGCAATACGCGTGCAACCGATTGATCAATTATTTTTTCACTGATTTTTTTCTCTTTCACCAATCGGGTTAATTCACCATAGGCTTTGATGTTCGGCGTTTCAACATCAACACCGGCTGTTAATGCCAGAGTTGCCGCACCTGCCAAAGAGTCGGTTAAATGATGGCGATCTTTTAATTCCTCAATAGCAAAATAATCGCTGACAATCGTGCCATCAAAACCCCATTCTTTTCGTAAAATACTATCGAGCAATTCAACATTTGAGTGCGAAGGAATACCATCAACTTCGTTGTAAGACGCCATTACACTGCGCACACCACCAACGCGAACGGCGGCTTCAAAAGGTGGAAGAAAAATTTCTTTTAAGCCGCGCTCGCCAATCGGTGTCGGCGCAGTGTTTAATCCACCCGTGGGTTCGCCATGACCCGCCAAATGTTTAAGCGTGGCAATGACACGATTGGCGGGGATATTTTTTCCATCATCACCTTGAAGACCTTTCACTTGTGCCACACCTAATTCGGCAATCAAATAAGGATCTTCACCCATAGTTTCTTCAATGCGTCCCCAACGAGGGTCGCGCGCCACATCCATAATCGGCGACAACACTTGATGCACACCGCGCACACGGGTTTCTTCCGCAATTACACGGTTCACTTCATAAACCAATTCAGCATCCCATGAACTGCCCAATGCAATGGCCTGAGGAAAACTGGTGGAATGCAAACCGGCGTGACCATGCAAGGCTTCATCATGAAATAAAGCAGGAATTCCCAAACGCGTATTATCGACCAACCATTTTTGCAAAGCGTTAGTAAAAATAACCGTTTGCAGCGGTGTTTTATTCGGTGTTTTGATCTCTTTATTTTCAGAAGGTCTGACCAGATGGCCAATACCATTACCTAAAATTTCTTTTGCTTTTTCAGGATTGAAAACACCTTCGTCTGTTTCCAAATCCTGACGCTGTTGCCACACAGATTGTAATTGCGCTACTTTTTCTTCAAGCGTCATACGCTTGAGTAAATCATCAACTCGTTTATCAATTGGCTGATCAGGGTTTTTGTATAAAGGTTCACTGGCTATACCCTGAGATGCTATAACCCAATATCCACAGACTAATACAGTGATAATTGACCGAAATAATTTCATTGTTATGTGCTCGCTGTTATTGACTCGAACACTTTAATGTTTATTGGCATTACAACGAAAAAGATTTACACAAATTGATTGGCGGGACATAACACAGAAAAGAAAAGCGGAACAACTGCCTTCACAGGGATGGCGAAACGATTCAAACACACCATTTCGCGCAAAGATTGCAAACAAAATTACCTACAAACACTTTCCTTTTTCTTCAAGCCAATGCAGGGTATTTCCGGTAACAGCAATAGAGCCTGACACTATAGCGCTTAAGGGCACCAACAAAACGGCACCCATAACCTCACTGGCAAATTGCCTCCTGCATTCATCATTTTCACATCGCATATTCTCAAACAGTTTGACTTGCTCAGCTGTCAATTCATAGCGCTTGGTTTCAATCTTACATTTTGCATCATATGCAACGACTTTTTTGGGTTTAATTATGCAGGAAGATAAACAGCAGCAAGCCAGAGCCAACATCAAGACGTTCAATTTACTCATTACAACACTCCTTTAATATTCACGAACCTGATTGACCCGGCTTTTTACTATTGAGTTCAATTAGCTTAAAAAACGTTGTAATAACTGATCGTAATTTTCAACCAACGCCGGTGTAGCAAACCATTCCAATTGCAAATCATTGAATTGAACATCACGCTTGCCCAAACCTTGTTGCATTTGTTGAACCTGGTAACGCATACGCGCCGGCTTGTCTTCTTCCGGGGATTCACGGCCAGCCAGAATATCGGCACGCAATACCAATTCACGTAATTTTTTAGTTGAAGCATCAATATCTGACGCCGTTAATTTTTTTGCCTGGGATAAACGCGCTTGCAAAACTGTGGTGATGGATTTGGGCCAATCAGTATTGGCTGCAATCAATGCCGAAATAGCATCTATTTTTTCATCAGCAGCTTGACCGGCAACAACCGATAACTCCGCATCAGACAATTGCCTGGCCGCCGCATAGATAGTCTGCCAGCGATTTTTTTCAGCTTGCTGCTTATGTTGGCGAATTTTTTCATTGATTGCTTGTACCGCATTTTGCATGGACTGTTGTAAATTTTTAGTTTGATCACGTGGCAAATCCAAAGCAGCAAATGTTTCCTGTGTTGAATCCATTTGTGTTTTAACTGTCGCAATATCAACAACATCCTG
>CAMLRJ010000397.1 GCA_946482345.1 uncultured Cellvibrio sp. | reverse complement strand
ATTTGATACATGCCGGGTTCGCGAATATCGGAAAAATCATAAGTCATATATTGGTAACGCAAAAAATTGCTCCAGGGTTTGACTTTGGATTTTTTCACGCGGGTTTTGCCGTTTTCGGTCAAACGGAAAATTTCGATCTCAGAAGCTTTTTTGTCGCGTGCATCCTGTTCAATCACCACTTGTTTTAACTGATCAACACCGTAACCCACTTGTGATACCTGAATTACCGGCTCGTACAGCCAATTTTTCACAACATGGGGTGTGACAATCCATTCCAATGCGTTTTTGGTCGCGCCTTTGGGAATAATGCCGCGCACTATGTACCAACCATTGTTGTGATTGGCGCGGCCGTCCCACAATTCCAATTCGCCATTTTTGGCTTCGATGGTCATGCGTTGTTTGTCGGTATCCGGTGCAACAATTAATTTTTTACCGGTGGCTAGCGCTGCCGTTAAAAATTCACCGTGAGGGTTTACTAATGGACCATTAGGTTGTTGCGGAAAAATTCCGGCTTGATTATCCATCAACCAGGATTTGCCAAATAATTCACCGGGAAATAATTCAAAATTAAAACCAATTTTGCCTACCCACTCATCGGGTATCGGCTGTTCGATATCGACGGTGATTTTAAATTGATTGTCTTTTAATGCAGTCACGCTGACTTGATACGAAAAATTCAAATCCGGATAAATAATCGGATTAAAACCTTTGCGATTTTTGCTGGGGTCAGGATACGAAAGTGTTTGCGTAATGGTTTGAGTTTTCTTATCAACCGTTTGTTTGCCACCCACCGGCATAGGCGACCACTGGCCAGGTGAAATTTCCAAACGCAAATCACCATTGGCCGCAACACGACTACCGTGTTGAATAACCGTCACACCGGTCTGGTGTCCATCAGGATAAATATCCGCAAAGGCGGTGACATCCAACCCTTGCATAGTGAAATAGTTTTTGTCATTTAATTCGAGTGCATGTAATGCGGATGAAAATAAAATGGCGGATGCCAAGAATGGCGGAATACACTTTTTCATTATTGTCTCCTGATATTGAATCAGACTAGCATAGTCAATTTGCGGTGTCGCTCGCGCATTTGTTTTGTCGATAATTGTTAAACAAGGTTAATTGTCCCTTCGTCAATAGATTTATTGATACCAAACAGACGTTGACTCTTTGGAAAGATTATTGCAGCGTATCACCTGATTAATTTTTAGAGTCATTAGTATGCCAATTAAAACCTGCCATCATCCGATTCACGCAAGAGCCAATCCACTCGCTGAAAAAAATACCACGCGTGCAGTGATACTGACTGCGGCGATGATGTTATTGGAAATAATCGGCGGATGGTATTACAACTCCATGGCCTTGCTTGCGGACGGTTGGCATATGAGTTCGCATGTGATTGCACTGGGCCTTGCCTTGGGTGCTTATGTATTGGCGAGGCGTTACGCACAGGATGGTCGTTTCAGTTTTGGAACCTGGAAATTGGAAGTGCTGGGTGGTTATACCAGCGCAATTTTATTGGTGCTGGTGGCGGCATTGATGTTTTATCACTCGGTTGAACGTTTGATTTCACCCGTTGCTATTCATTATGAACAAGCGATTGCGATTGCGACTCTTGGCCTGGTGGTTAATTTAATTTGTGCATGGTGGTTAAAGGACGGGCATCACCATCATCACGACCATGATCATAACGACCACCACCACTCTCATCACGAAGATTTAAATTTGCGTGCGGCTTATTTGCACGTGATTGCTGATGCAATGACATCCGTGTTTGCCATTGTTGCATTGTTCGGTGGAAAATTTTTCGGTGCAGATTGGCTGGATCCTGTTATGGGGATTGCAGGTTCAATTTTAGTGGGAATATGGTCCGTAGGTTTACTGAAAGATACCAGCCGCAGTTTATTGGATGCCGAAATGGATGCGCCGGTTGTTGATGAAATTCGTGAGGTGATGCTTGAAGCGGATGCCACTGCAGTCATTCATGATTTACATGTGTGGCGCGTAGGGCAAAATCAATATGCTGTGATGCTGGCAATTCAAAATCCGCGTGAAAAAAATGTTGGTTTTTATAAAAAGAAATTGAGCATTCATGAAGAACTGGTTCATATCAACATAGAATTAGTTGATTAACTTCTCAGTTAAAAATTAAATTTCCTGAAAAGCTTGCAGCAGCTCACAAACTGATAATCAATTCATACTCAGCCAGAAATTGGTATGCAAGTATACCGTCAATATAAAAATTGATTGATCATTCAAGAAAGTGAACTACCATGTTGACTATCACTCGTTTTATTTTATTGTCATTTATGCTGTCCGGCCTTGTTGCTTGTGGTGGCAGCGATACTGAGACAACATCGTCTTCCTCAAGCAAAGCGACAACTTCTGTGAGTCAAATCGTCAGCAGTTCTTCGAAGATGTCATCGTCAATTGCAATGTCTTCTTTCTCTTCCTCTTCGATTAATTCGAGCAGCATCAGCAATTCAAAATCCAGCTCAAGTTTAAGTTCAACTTCAAGTTCGAATTCAACCTCAAAATCCAGTTCGAGCTCCAGTTCTGTTTTGAGTTCATCAAGCTCCAACTCAGCGGCCAATACCGCTTGTGCGCCTCTTGCAGAACGTTGGAAACAAACACTTGTGTCCATCAGCGGCAGCGCAAAACCTAATGATGAATACACACCGGCGATATTGACTCCTTTATCAACAGGCGAAAGTCTTTTGACCTGGAGTGATGCTGCAGCAAACAAAATTCATTTATTGAAATTAAATAATAACGACCAGAGCAATGGTAATTTACCGGATATTGATGGGCTTGAAATGCATTCTGCAATTGAAATCTCAAATGGATTTGCGTTGGCTGTTATGGATAATGATCCGGATATTTATTCCGCAAAATACTGTAAAAGTAATGCCACGCCTGATAAATCAGTTTGTGGAAAAATGGATTTGGTTTTACTTGATAAAAGTGGCAATTTGAAAAAACGCACCACGCTCACAGAAAAAGGTAATGTTGATTCTGTAGGTGCACAATTTATTTGGTGGTATGGTCACACTGCGCGATTGGCGACTAACGGATCGTTGATCATGGCTTACTTTCGTTCTGCCATGTCAACAGCAAGAGATGGTGTTGCCGGTGAAGTGGATATTCACGCAGGTGACACGCTGAAATTTATCGACATCGAAACCGGTAGTATTCAACCGGGTGGATGGGAATGGGGTTGCAGCCACAGCTGGTCTGTACGTGCTGCACATAATGGAACAACCTGGGGCGCCGCTTGCCACGGTGATGCTTATCCCAATGCTATGCAATTGGTTCGTCGATCAACACCTACATCGTCTTCATCAACCATTCAGTGGTTGAATTCTGAAGATCCCACCAAACGCGTATTGGGTGGATTGGTTCCCACTAACAATGGTTTTTGGTTCAACTACATTCAAAATGAAAATTCAAAACTGACTTTAAAATTAGGGCGATTTAATGATTCATTGAGTCAACTGCAACAATCTTTAACTATTTCGGCTGCAACAAATTTGGATTCAACTTATCCCTTCCGCGTTTATATGGCGGCTTATGGAAATAACCAATTACTTCTGGGTTGGAAATCGGCGGGCAAATTAGTTATCGCCGTTGCTGATGCAACAACGGGTGAAATAGTCGATGGCCCTGTCACCACCACACTGAGCATCGATAATTTCCAGGAAATATTCAGTGCTCATAATGGTGATGTTGTCTGGGCTCATACTTCTGGCGGAAATAAAATTGCGGTGAATCGCATATCCAGTTGTGATTAACTATTTAACGATTCCTGCGGCGTTAAATGCTGCTGTCAGATAAGTTTCATTTTCAGACTCATGTCGCAATTCGGCTTCAGAAAATCCTTTACTGGCTGCAATTGCAGAAACGCGCCCCTGTTTTTGAAATAAGGTTTCTGGATATTGTTTGGCGATTTTGTCCTGATACGCTTTTTGTGGGCTGATAATTTTCCAGCCTTGTTTTCTCAACTCGATCACCAAATCATCAACAAATAAAGCGGCAGCATCGTTTTCATGCAGTAGCAATACATGGCGTGGTGAACGCTGCAAGGATTTTTGTGCAATCGCATCATAAAATTCTATTGATTCGTAAAGGCTATTCACATAAAAATC
>CAMLRJ010000396.1 GCA_946482345.1 uncultured Cellvibrio sp. | reverse complement strand
GGGCTGTTTGGCATTGGTGGATAATCCCGACATCACGATTGATGAGTTGATGGAATTTATTCCTGGCCCGGATTTTCCAACAGCAGCGATTATCAACGGCCGTGCCGGAATTGTTGAAGCCTATCGCACCGGTCGTGGCCGTGTGGTGATGCGCGCGCGCGCTGAAGTTGAGCGCGATGAAAAAACCGGTCGTGAAACGATTATCGTCACCGAAATTCCTTATCAGGTGAACAAGGCACGTTTGATTGAACGTATTGCCGAGTTGGTCAAAGAGAAAAAAATCGAAGGCATCAGTGAACTGCGCGACGAATCCGATAAAGATGGTTTGCGTGTGGTGATTGAAGTCAAACGCACAGAATCCGGTGATGTGCTGTTAAATAATTTGTACGCACAAACCCAGTTGCAAACTACCTTCGGCGTCAACATGGTGGCTCTGGATGATGGCCAGCCAAAGCTGTTGAATCTGAAAGAAATGCTGGTGGCTTTTATCAAGCATCGTCGCGAAGTCGTCACTCGTCGTACTGTTTATTTGTTGCGCAAAGCACGTGAGCGTGGACACATTCTCGAAGGTTGGGCAGTTGCCATTTCCAACATCGATGAAGTCATCAGTTTGATAAAAAATTCTGCATCACCCGCTGAAGCAAAAGAAGGCTTGATGGCCCGTGGTTGGGATTCGTCAACCATGACTCCTTTCCTTGAGCGTGCAGGTGAAACTGCCTGTCGTCCTGAAGATCTTGGCGCAGAGTTTGGTATTCGCGATGGTCGCTATTACTTATCCGCAGAACAAGCGCAAGCGATTCTGGAATTGCGCCTGCATCGTTTGACTGGAATGGAACATGACAAAATCCTTGCTGAATATGAAGATAAATTAAAAGAGATTGCCGAGTTTTTGGAAATTTTGGGTAATGCTTTGCGTTTGATGGAAGTCATTCGTGAAGAATTACAGCAAGTGATTACTGATTATGGTGATAAGCGTCGTTCGGAAATTATTGCATCCAGCCTGGATTTAACTACGGAAGATTTAATCACCGAAGAAGATCGTGTTGTCACCATTTCCCATGGCGGTTATGCCAAAACACAACCCCTCGCCGATTATCAGGCGCAACGTCGTGGTGGCATGGGTAAATCAGCAACGGCGGTTAAAGATGAAGACTTCGTTGAGCATCTTTTGATCGCCAGTACACACGATACGATTCTCTGCTTCACCAGTGCCGGTAAGGTGTATTGGTTGAAGGTGTATATGATCCCGGTTGCGGGTCGTCAGTCCCGTGGTCGTCCGGTTGTGAATTTGTTGCCTTTGGAAGAGGGCGAGCGTATTACGTCCATATTGCCCGTGAAATCTTATGACGATGATCACTTTATCTTTATGGCGACGGCCAAAGGTATTGTGAAGAAAACAGCCTTAACCCAGTTCTCACGTCCACGTTCAGTTGGCTTGCGTGCAATTGAATTGGATGAGGGCGATACCTTGGTGGGCACGGCTATTACCAATGGTTCTTGCGATGTCATTCTGTTCTCCAGCTCAGGTAAAGCGGCTCGCTTCCAGGAATCCAAAATACGTTCATTAAGCCGAACATCCCGTGGTGTGCGTGGTATTCGTATGGCAGAAGGCTTCAGAGTGGTTGGTATGGTGATTCCACTGCAAGGTGGTCAGGTGCTGACTGTCAGCGAAAATGGTTACGGCAAGCGCACATCGGTTGATGAGTTCCCGGCAAAAGGTCGTGGCTCGCAAGGTGTTATCGGTATGCAAACCAGCGAACGTAATGGGCCGTTGATTGGCGCAGTGCAAGTATTCGATGGTGAAGAAATCATGTTGATTTCCGATCAGGGCACTATGGTGCGTACGCGTGTTGATGAAGTGTCGTTGGTATCGCGTAATACCCAGGGTGTGCGTTTGATCAAACTGCGCGACGGCGAACAAATGCAAGGTTTGCAACGTATCGAAGAAAGTGCAGATGAAAACGCCAAACGCGAATTGGCTCATGCCGAAGCTGAAGCTGACGATGAAGTTATCGAAGACGATGATGTGGTCGATGATGGTGATAATGCGGTTGATGATTCAAATGAAAGTTCACCGGAATAATTTCTGGAAGAGTTTAATTAATCCAAATGCAAAACGATCAAACCACTGAAAAATTGCTCGCTCTACGCGAACAAATCGATTCGATAGACGGCGAGATTGCAGAATTAATTTCAGCAAGAGCGCGTTGCGCGCAAGAAGTGGCCGAAGTTAAAAAATCCGGTTTATCAGACGCTTCATCAGTATTGTTTTATCGCCCTGAACGCGAAGCACAAGTGTTACGCAAAGCCATGGAGCGTAACAAAGGGCCGCTTAGTGATGAAGAGTTGGCGCGTTTGTTTCGTGAAATTATGTCGGCGTGTTTGGCATTGGAAAATCCAATCAAAGTGGCATTTCTTGGTCCCGAAGGAACTTTTACCCAACAAGCCGCGTTAAAACATTTCGGACATTCTGCGGTCACTCTGCCTTTCTCGGCAATTGATGAAGTTTTTCGTGAAGTAGATGCAGGCGCAGTCAATTACGGTGTAGTACCTGTTGAAAATTCTACTGAAGGTGTTGTCAATCACACGCTTGATAATTTCATGCAATCCAATTTAAAAATTTGCGGTGAAGTGGAATTACGCATTCATCACAATTTGATGGTATCGGATGTCACCAACACACAACATATTTCCCGCATTTATTCGCATTCGCAATCCCTGGCGCAATGTCGCAAGTGGTTGGATGCGCATTATCCCAAAGCAGAGCGTATAGCGGTTAGCAGTAATGCAGAAGCAGCGAAGCGATTAAAAGGTGAGTGGAACGCAGCCGCGATTGCAGGTTCTATGGCAGCAGAATTGTATGGATTAAAAATGCTCGCCGAAAAAATTGAAGACCAACCCGATAATTCCACACGTTTTTTAATTATCGGTGCGCAACAAGTGCCTCCCAGTGGCGTAGATAAAACTTCCATTATGGTTGCGATGCGTAACGAACCAGGTGCATTGCACAATTTGTTGGAACCTTTTCATCGCCACAATATCGATTTAACCCGTGTGGAAACTCGCCCATCACGCACTGGCGTTTGGACCTATGTATTTTTCATTGATTTTACCGGTCACGTTCAGGATCCCCTGATTAGTGAAGTGATGAAAGATGTTTCCAAACGTTGTGCGGATTTAAAACTTCTCGGATCTTATCCCAAAGCGGTTTTGTAATTTTTATGTCTGACTTCGCACTACAATTTCCCCTTATTCGCAAACTCGTTGTGATAGGCATAGGTTTGATTGGTGGAAGTTTTGCCGCTGGTTTAAAAAAACGCGGTGCTTGTGCGGAAGTGATTAGTATTAGTCGCAACCCTGATCAAGCAAAACAAGCAATTGAATTGAATCTGGTTGATCGGGCTTTTACATCTCTTGATGAAATCGCAAATGAATTGACTGAACAGGATGTTATTTTTATCGCAGTGCCAACATTATCTGTTGAAAAAGTATTAGTGGATATTCATCGTTGCGTGACTGCAAAAGTCACCATCACTGATGGTGCCAGTGTTAAAGGCAACATATTAGTTGCTGCGCAAAAAGTATTCGGGCACATACCTGCAGAATTTGTTTTGGGTCACCCAATTGCCGGTTCTGAAAAAAGTGGCGTGACTGCCGCTAATCCCAATTTGTATGAAAATCATCGTGTTATTTTAACGCCGGTTGAATCAACATCTGCGCAGCATTTGTTGCGAGTTACCCGGCTTTGGGAAGCGCTGGGTGCAGAAGTCTTGACTATGACTGTCGAAGATCACGATGAGGTTCTTGCTGCAACCAGTCATTTGCCACACGCGATTGCTTATTCATTGGTGGATACTCTCGCGCATGACATAGGCAACCCGAATATTTTTCGCTATGCGGCTGGGGGATTTCGTGACTTCACGCGGATTGCCTCCAGTGATCCGGTGATGTGGCACGATATTATGAGAGCCAATAAAGCGGCGATATTGCGATCACTGGATTTATTTACGGACAACCTGCAACGCATGCGCAGCAGTATCGAAAAAGAAGACAGCGATTATTTATTGGAAGTATTTAGTCGCGCAAAAACAGCGCGTGATGAATATACCAAGATGTTGAAGAAGTAGGGTGGGCATAAAGCAAAGCGTGCCCACG
>CAMLRJ010000395.1 GCA_946482345.1 uncultured Cellvibrio sp. | reverse complement strand
TAGGGAACCTCTGAAAAATTCCCAAAATTTGGCACAATAGCGCAACCACAACCACCGGTGAACCCCATGAGCCAATTGACCTTTGCCGAAGCCGAATACGCCATCAAAAAACGCACCACCCGTCGGGAAAAATTCCTGGCTCGACTGGAAGAGCTTGTTCCGTGGCAAAAACTAAAGCAGCAATTAAGCAAAGGTTACCAGAAAACCGGTCCCGGTAGGCCGCCGTATCCGCTTGAAACCATGCTGCGCATTCACATCATGCAGCTGGTGTACAATCTCAGTGATCCGGAAATGGAAGACTACTTGTACGAGGTTGAATCCATGCGTCGTTTTGCCCACCTGCGGTTGTGTGAAAGCATTCCTGACGAGACCACCATCCTTAACTTTCGTCACTATGTTGAAACTCACAAATTTGGCAAAAGGATATTCGATACGATCAATCAGCATTTGGCAGACAAGGGATTGCGGCTGCGCGAAGGTACTATTGTTGATGCCACCATTATTGCTGCACCGACATCGACCAAAAATGCAGACGGCGAACGCGATCCGGAAATGCATCAGGTTAAGAAGGGTAATGAGTGGCATCATGGAATGAAAATGCATATCGGTGTCGATGACGGCCTTGGCTTAATTCACAGCGTCACCACGACGGCAGCCAATGAACACGATATTACCCAAACCGATAAATTGCTGCACGGTGATGAGCAACGAGTATGGGGTGATTCAGGCTATCTCGGCGTTGACAAACGCGAAGAGCATGCCGCTCGCATGGTGGATTGGTTTATAGCGATGCGCCCTGGTAAACGGGCGAAGCTAGCCAAGTCAGATCCATTGGCGCAGGCAGAAAAAATGAAAGCCAGCGTGCGGGCAAAAGTAGAACACGCCTTTTTCTACATCAAGCGCGTGTTTCATTACAGCAAGGTTCGCTATCGCGGGTTGGCAAAAAATACCAACCGTTTATATGTGTTGGCGGGTTTAGCAAACCTGTTGCGAATGAAATCGTGCTTACTGCCCTAGGGGCAGTCCGCCTGTAATTTGCCAAAACGGTGAATTACAGGCGAAAAAAATGAAAAACAGTGGGTTTGCTTGCTAAATTTTGGCAATTCTCTTTTGCGGAGTGTGATGTTTTAAAAAGAGATAATTTTTCAGAGGTTCCTTAGAATAATTGGATATAAATTCATATCTATACCATTTGAGACCCGGGCAATCTCTCTTTTCAGCTTATCTAATTCTTCGTCACTACAACGCTCTTCAAGGTAAGGAATCAATCCAAATATTGATCGATTGACGCCTTCTAAGGTTTCAATGATTTTCTTCGCAGTTTCTATATTCATATCCCTGAGTCTCGGTTGATACGTTAGCGGCGCGCGGAGGATCGGTTATTTGCCTTTTTTACTACTTTTACCACAGCTTCCACCAGGGCTTTTGGATGCCTGGGTGTGACACTTCAAGAAATTGAGGCTCGCTCAAGGTACCTGACTTGGAAACTCCAACTATTTTCACTCTGATTTTAAAAGCTTCTTGCTCATCACTGTCCCCATCGAGCCAGATAAAAGTAAAACTACCTTTATTTTTTAACAAATCTGGTTGGCGTAACAGGCGCCTCATAAAAAAGCCGATCTTCGAATTCACCCTCAACTATTTCGAAAATATAGCCCTGCTTCTGAGGAGGTATGGTTCCTAACTGGAAGGTGATAATACCCGCATCAGAAGTTGATGTGGAGTTTCCGTCATCGAAGCCTCTATGGATAGACGCCACAATAAAATCTGGCTTGATCGCTACCGCACCTTCTTCTGTAGTTATTTGAAACTCTTCAAGCATAGGTCGAAATGAACCTGCGATAACTGGCGAAGATATAAATACTAAGAAGACGATTAATAATTTCATGATAAATCTCCAACCAGCGCTTAGTAAGCTCCACCAACAACAGGACCAACCTCATTTGAGGTTGCGACCGTAGAATCAAGATCAAATAAGCTGGGTCATTGTTTCCGCTAGCTATATTTCACGCCGATAGTAAATGCTTACTTTAATTCTTTGAAAAACATACCGAACAAGGCAGCCAAAAACCCAAGAGCGCAAACAATAAATTGGTGTGTAAAAAGCTCTCTATCAGAATCCGGGTCCACTAGGATAGAGCCCTTCGTTTTAATACCAAAAACTAATCCTGTGCTAGCACTTACCGTAATACCAAGGATTTGGCCTTGCTCTAAACTAGGTATACCTTTCAAGGAAAGAAAAACCAAACCAGTGATTAGAAATCGGAATTCCATATTGTTAACTAACGTCCGGCTTTAGAGAGGACTTGTAGCGCGCAGCGGCGAAAAGGCCGCCCCACCCCCGAAGGGACGATAATAGCCGATTGTTATGGTAGCTCTCCATACGAAGTGTCCAAAACTATATCGTAAGTTTTTCCGTTACGACCGAATTTCACGCTGCTTGATTCTCCAACTTTGAAAGATAGTGATTCAGCACCTACGTAATAAGGTTTCCCAGACGATACGTCTTTTAACGTGAACACTAGATCAAGTTCTTCGGTTTCGGAATCATCAATTTGAAACTTCACTTCATACAAACCAGATAGCTCTATGGTAGACGTACCTGGATAGCTCAATAAGACAGCATCTATATACCTACTTTTCTCAGCTCCATCTAAAGACTCCTTACTAATAGTTAGCTGAACCACCAACCCGTCCTCAGCAACAGCCGTAGAGCTAACCACTATAAGAGCTAGACATAAAATACTTCTCAAGTTAGTAATCATGATTTTCCATAAAACTTGGCGTAATGGCGAAGCACGCAGTGCTGAGTCCGGCACCCGAAGGATGCAAATTGCCGCCACTTGTTAACTGTCATGGCCATTTGTCTGGTGGTGTGCCGTTCAAGGCACTGTGCATTACAGTTTTATACAGTTCAGTATCTACCTTTCCTGCAGAAAGTTTTGCGACCTTATGAGCCGTCTGCTGTTGGTTCGAGTTAATTAGTATTGCAACCAAAGCGCCAACATTGTACGTAAAATACTGCTCGGCATATGCTTTTAACTCTTTTCCCATTTCCGAATCAGACGAATCTTTTAGATTCATCTCGTACATTTTGTTGATTTTTTCAAGCCTATTAAAAGGTTCAATATACTTACTGAGAAGCTGATACTCCCTTGCTTCTAGCAAATCTGAAAAAGCTGGATTAAAGAATTTTTTTGGCTTTCTCTGGTCTGTTTTCCTCGAGCCATATAAATAGATCAACGGAATCTTGCGATGCATTTAAGTACGTATTGATGGCAATGTAGTCATGAAACATATCTCTATCACACTCAGAGCTATTAACAACACTCTCTCTGGCTTCAGCTGCTTTCTTTAATAAGGCAGCCTTTGCCTGCGGGTATTCTTCGCCTAATGTACTCCATTCAATTAAATTGTATGACAGCCGAAC
Source organism: uncultured Cellvibrio sp. (assembly GCA_946482345.1). The sequence continues at coordinate 728 of CAMLRJ010000395.1, read as the reverse complement.
ACCTGCGTAAGCCGGTTCGATATCAATGGCGTTTTCATGAAACCATTTATGTTTCGTCAGTGCTTTATCAAAACGCCCATTTTGGCGATCAGATACAGCTTCTCTATATACGTCACCGGGATCTGTATTCTTGGGCGGAGCCCATTCGGCTTCAGCCATACTTGTAAATATTCCTGTTATTAGTATTAACCACCTCATCGAGACTCCTTCCGGGCAGCTAACAGCCTATTAATGAAGCCATTCGGCCTCATAATAAATATTAGCGTGAATGGAATTTAACTATGAAACCAAACTCAGACCTGCCACTAACTCATTGAAATACAATGAAATAAAACCAGCCGCCACACCTACCACCTGTTATTATCGTGAAATATCCCGATCAATGCTCGCCGCTGGCGGATAAACCATGAAAATAATCATATGTCAGTAAGGCAGATTTAGCCACGCTTGAACCATCACCACCATTCTCAGCCCCCGTCATAAAGAACTTCCCAATAACCGATCTTCACCCAGGGCACTCACAAAACCTAAGTAACTCAATAACAAAGCCCCCACAATCCACTGAACTTGGCCCCCGCGTGTCAGTCGCAACTCTTACCCCGACCAGAAACCAAATCTTCTGGCGCTGATACTCCATTGTTTTTCACATTAATCATCAAGGAGAACCATCATGCAAATTAAAGACGTTATGACCACCGACGTAAAAACCCTGTCACCTGATCAAAGCA
>CAMLRJ010000394.1 GCA_946482345.1 uncultured Cellvibrio sp. | reverse complement strand
AGCTGCAGGTTTTAACTGATCCGGCGCAAGCCCAGCCAATGCCATCACCGCGATATAACCCGATGCACCCGCATGCCCGACAGATGAATACAACACGGCTGCCGCAAAAATACCAACAAGAATAAAAATGGCGATGGAGTCGATCATATTCAATGTTAACGAATGGTTTGATCAAAAGGGATTACAGTTACAGTTTCGCCTGGTGAAACCGAACCGCGTTCAGCGTCAAGACGAATAAAACAATTCGCATTCGCCATACCGCTCAACACAGCAGAACTTTGAGAGCCAGTACTGAGTACAGTGTTGATTCCATTTTCCTGAAATAAAATTCCACGTTGAAAATCCGTTCTGCCAGGTTGTTTTTTGAAAGTCTGTTTTGCAATAGCGCTAATGTTTAGAGGCGCTTTTTGAATTTCTCCCGCCAGTTTTCGTAATCCGGGAACAACCAATTGATGATAAGTCACAGCAGTGGACACCGGATTTCCAGGTAATCCAAAAAACCAACAATTGTTGATTCGGCCAAATGCAAACGGCTTGCCTGGTTTTATGGCGAGTTTCCAAAAATTAATATTGCCTAAATCACTGAGTACAGTTTTTGTGTAATCCGCATCACCCACTGAAACGCCACCCGTAGAAATTATTGCATCCGCTGATGTGGCGGCGGTTACAAAGGTACTGCTGAGTAAGTCTGGATTGTCTGGAATTATGCCGAAGTCCTGAAGCTTAATATTTAATCGCTGCAATAAAGCTTTTAATAGAGGACGATTGGAATCGAAAATTTTTCCTCTAACAGCAGTCTCGCCAGCAGCCAATAATTCATCTCCCGTGCTGATCAAGGCAACACGTAATTGACGATAGACTTTAATTTTTGCAATACCAAGTGATGCCAGCAAACCAATATCCAGTGCAGTAACGCGATGTCCTTTTTGGATAACGGGTGAATTTTGGGCAATATCTTCACCAGTGCGACGAATATTGTCGCCTTGCTTGATGCTGGTGTTAATGATGAGTTGCTCGTCAACAACACTGGTAAGTTCCTGCATGACGACCGTATCAGCACCTGCAGGAATAGTTGCGCCCGTCATAATTCGCACTGCTTGGTACTCGGAGAGTGCACATTCTGACGTTGGAAATATAAAAGGATGTCCCGCTAACGATTGCCCGATAATCCTAAGCGCTCGCTGAGGCGAGTTGTTGTCGCTCGCACGAATGGCATAGCCGTCCATTGCTGAGTTATCACTGGAGGGAACCGAAATTGGCGCGAGGATAGTATCTGCTGATACGCGATCCAAGGTATGGTCCAAATCAATCTCTTCAGTGTCGGTGATCGGCAGTAGCTGTTGCACAATATGCGATAGCGCTTGATCAAAGGCGAGTAAACCCGGTTGCGAGCAGCAACTCATTTAGGCTGGACCTTGTTGGTTAATCATCCACACCGCTGCTTCAACACGAGAACGCAAATGAAGTTTTTTTAATAAATGTTTTACGTGAACTTTCACTGTGCCGTCGGAAATATCCAATTCACGTGCAATTAATTTATTGCTGAGTCCTTTTGCAATTAATTTGAGAATTTCCAATTCGCGTTGAGTGAGGCTATCACTCGCTGCTTCTGTTTTGCCCGTAGGATTTCGAATTGCTGTTGCTAGAACTTGGGTAATGGCTTCACTCAATACCATTTTTCCAGAAAGTGCACGTTCAATTTGCACCAACATATCTTCCGGTTCCATATCTTTTAATAGATAGCCATCGGCTCCGGCAGAAATTGCATTTAGCACATCTTCATCAGCATCGGACACGGTTAACATCACAATCCGTGATGTGACACCTTCATTGCGCAAACACCTGAGCGTTTCCAATCCATCCATTCCTTGCATGTTTAAATCCAGCAAAATTAAATCCGGATCAAGTTCAACCGCGAGCTTGATGGCGTCAGCGCCATTGCTGGCTTCTGCCACCACATCCATTTCACCTGAAAGGGTAATCAGTTGGCGTAATCCTTTTCGTAACAGTGGGTGATCGTCAACCAACATTATGGTGGCATTTTCATTACTCACGGGATTCTCCTGACTATTTGATTTTCATGCAGTTTAACGATTTGTACGGCACAAATTAACTGCTCTCGCAGTGCAAAGCCACTGAATGCCTCTTTGGTGGTATTGCTGAAAAATTTTTCTACCTACTCGGAGCAAATTATCTAACACCACTAATCAGCCTGCTTAACTCTCAAGTTGAATGGTCTAGCGTAGGGGCAACCGCCATAGTGCTTGTAAAGTAAAACTGGTGAGGATCATATATGCCCGACCTTAAGCGCTGGGAACCGGAACAACAGGAGTTTTGGGACACTACAGGCAAAGCCATTGCAACTCGCAACCTATGGATATCGATTCCTGGGCTGCTTTGTGGTTTTGCGGTATGGATGCAATGGAGCATTATCACCGTACAGATGCTGAATTTGGGATTTCCCTATGCGGCAGGAGATCTGTTCAGTTTAAGCGCCATTGCTGGCTTGACTGGCGCAACTCTGCGAATTCCTTCGAGCTTTTTTATTCGTCTTTGCGGCGGTCGCTACACAATTTTTTTGACCACCAGTTTGTTGATGCTACCTGCTATAGGTACGGGCATGGCATTGAAAGATCCCGCGACACCATTTTGGGTGTTTCAGTTGATGGCGTTATTGTCGGGAATTGGTGGTGGTAATTTTGCAGCGTCCATGTCCAATATCAGTTTCTTTTTCCCACGTAAACAGCAGGGTTTGGCATTGGGATTAAACGCCGGTTTAGGTAATTTCGGCGTTACCACTATGCAAATATTGGTTCCTTTGTTTATGACCTTTGGGGCCTTTGGAGTATTGGGTGGCGACCCAATGATTCTCAAATCTGCCAGTGGCACCTTGATTGGATCTATCCCTGCCGGGGCGCCTACCTGGATTCAAAATGCGGGCTTTTTGTGGTTGCTGTTGTTAATCCCGCTTGCGTTTGCTATCTGGTTTGGCATGAACAATATCAACACTCCGGATGTAACACCCAATTTAAAAAGTGCGTGGTATTCGTTCGCCATCATACTCATGATGATGATCATAGGTTTTGCGACTTCTGCACTTGGTTTGTGGTTGATTATGCCCGCCAGCGTCAACGGCTCGGGCTTTGGCATACCTAAAGAATTGGTATTGGTACTGGTGTTGTTTTTAACTGTGATGTTATTAAAAGCTTTGCCTGGTACGATCAAATCCAGCCTGGAACGCCAATATCGTATCTTCAACAATCGACACACTTGGGTGATGAGTATTTTGTATGTGATGACCTTTGGTTCCTTTATTGGATTTTCAGCCGCATTTCCGTTATCAATTCAAGTTATTTTTGGTTTTAGTCACGTTTCACTCGATGGTGTGATGACTCACAACACGGTCAATCCTAATGCGCCCAGTGCTCTGACTTATGCCTGGATAGCGCCTTTTATTGGCGCTTTGATACGTCCGGTTGGCGGATGGGTGGCAGATAAATTTGGTGGTGCACGCGTAACACAAGCCTGTGCCTTGGCAATGGTAATCTTGTCTATTGCTGCAGCTTATTACATGCAAAAAGCTTATCAATCCGCACACCCTGAACAATATTTTTTACCATTTTTTTTAGTCTTTCTCGGACTCTTCGCTGCTAGTGGAATCGGTAATGGTTCAACCTTTCGATCAATAGCGAACATTTTTCCAAAAGAGCAGGCGGGCCCTGCACTGGGGTGGATATCCGCTGTTGCAGGGTACGGGGCGTTTTATATTCCGCAGGTTTTTGGTGAACAAATCAAAGCAGCAACACCAGAATATGCCATGTTAGGTTTTGCAGTGTTTTATTTAGTGTGTGTGTTACTGAACTGGTGGTTTTATCTTCGCAGACAAGGGGAGTTTTATAATCCTTGATTGCATAAATCTCACCCGATTACTTTTTATTAATACTTTGAAAGAGTTAAAAAACCTTAAAAAATGCGTTAAAAAGTATTACTAGGACTGCCCAAGCTATCTTCAAAGCTGACAAGTGTCTGTTGGACACCGTACAGACCAGAATTTTCGCAATACATAGGCTGGACCCAGTCATAAGCATCTGGACGCGGTGGCCGAAGTAGCCAAGTGACTAGAAGCTCACCCCACGGTAAAACATTTGGTTATCCAGTCA
>CAMLRJ010000393.1 GCA_946482345.1 uncultured Cellvibrio sp. | reverse complement strand
TACAAATACCCCCGTTAACAAATCAAATCCCATTAAATACAACATGCAAAATCCAACGGGAAAAAGTATGGCGCCCAGCAAAAAGCTCCCGGTTTGTACAGCGATGGTCACGGCAAATACAGCGGCCAATGCCAATATTGCGCCCGCCATGTAAGCTCGAATAAGTGTGTCACGGGTTGACATGAAGATTTTCGACTCGCCGGCATCAACCATTTTTGTCGCAAATTCTGATGGTGCTAAGTAAGACATAAAGAGTTCCCGTAATATTGAAAGCACGGATGTCTGCAAGCGCTATACCAAATCCAATTTTTATAGAATTTTCATTTGGTTGACTGATTTTTTTCATTAAATTTATGTTTTGTAGTTTGTATTTCGCTTTAGTATGGTGCGATATTTTGGTCATTCGTCTTCATATTGTGCAAAGCATGAGGAATTGTTTTCAAACGTTTTCAGGGTTATTTATTTGAAAGGTCATTTTTTGAGCAGTCCGAGAATTTTTGATTTTTGTGCACAATCTTGCGTCAATTTAACGGTCAACTTTTATTTTTGCACAAAATATCGAATTACTTATCGCATTTCCTGCATTGTTTGTGTGCATAGACTACCCACAAGGAGGTAGATCTCCACTCCCTTACGGCAATAACAATTTATATCTGGATCAACTAGCATAAGTTCACGCCGAGCTTATCGACCTAAGGTCAATGTCGACTATGGCAATAAGCCAATGGGTTTTTTCAGAAATGAAAAAGCCTCCCGAATTTGGAAAGGTGTTTTATGTTGACTCAACCTTTAACGGACAATTTTTCCCGTTCGTTTCGATATTTGCGTTTGTCGCTTACTGAAAAGTGTAATTTCAAATGCAACTACTGCTTACCGGATGGCAGTGAATGTCATTCCATGTCAAATGATCTAACGCTAATTGAAATTCGTCGATTGGTGACGGCGTTTGCTCTCTTGGGTACTGAAAAAATTAGGCTTACGGGCGGCGAGCCCACCTTGCGTCGTGATATTAACGATGTGATCAGATGTTGCAAATCGATTCCCGGAATAAAGTCGGTCACTTTAACCACTAATGGCTTTCGATTAGAGCAGGATGTACGCGCTTGGCGGCAGGCAGGGCTTGATGCAATCAATGTGAGCTTGGATAGTTTGCGGCCGGAAATGTTTCAGTTGATAACAGGAAGTGGAAAGTTAAACAGCATTTTAAATGGATTGGAGACCGCTCGAAATTTAGGGTTCAGGCAAGTAAAAATTAATACCGTATTACTTCGTGAACAAAATGCAGAAGAGTTAAATAGCTTTTTAGATTTTATTAAAGCCCGTCCCATCACTTTGCGGTTTATTGAGCTGATGCGAACAGGCGATAACGCAGATTTTTTTTCCAGACAGCACTTAAGTGCAGACTATATTCGTGAATATTTACTTGCAAACGGTTGGGTGCAAAAAATTCGTAGTGCTGATGCTGGCCCTGCAAAAGAATACAGTCATCCGGATTATGAAGGATCTATTGGATTAATTATGCCTTACAGTCAGGACTTCTGTGAAAGTTGCAATCGCTTGCGTGTATCTAGCCAAGCGGAATTATATTTGTGCCTATTTGCGGAAAAACATTTGTCGTTTCGTGAATTACTGCAGTCTGACGACCCCGAGCCATTGATCAAATTCTTACAAGCATCGATTCAACAAAAAACGGCCGGACACAATTTATGGCAACAACAAACCGGATCAACCCGACAGCTGGCGATGATTGGTGGGTAATTTAATTTATTGCATTATGAGATGTTATTATGGGTCACAATATTACTGAAAAAATAACAGCATTGAATATCGCAGTGCTGACTGTGTCTGATACACGCAGTACCGCCAATGATACTTCCGGTGATGCCTTGGTTGAGCGATTACTGCACTCAGGACACCAGCTTACAGCAAGGCAACTGGTTAAAGATGACATCTACCAAATGCGTGCAGTCTGTTCGCAATGGATAGCAGATGAATCAGTGCAAGTTATTTTGATAACAGGTGGAACCGGGTTTACGGATCGCGATTCAACGCCTGAAGCCCTGGAACCTTTGTTTGATAAAAAGGTGGAAGGTTTTGGAGAGTTATTTAGACAGGTTTCTTTTCGCAGTATAGGTACATCTACAATTCAATCTCGTGCTATCGCCGGTTTAGCCAATCACACACTCATTTTTTGTTTGCCTGGTTCTACCAACGCATGCAAAACCGCTTGGGATGAAATTATCAAGTATCAGTTGGACTCAACCCAAGGGCCATGCAATTTTGTTCCGCATTTGAAAAAAACAGCCCGCGAATTTTGTGGATCACGCGGCTAATCGGTTTGATGAAAGAGGAGGGCATGTGCAAAGCTCCAGTTATGAATTGCCGAGTTTTACGCATCTCGATAGTGCGGGCGCAGCGACTATGGTTGATGTTGGTGAAAAACCGATTTCCCAACGTATGGCGATAGCACGAGCGACATTGTTGACGCGTCCGGATGTGATTGAATTGATCAAAAATGCTGCTTTAAAGAAAGGCGATGTACTTGCTGTTGCTCGTATAGCCGGCATCATGGCTGCGAAAAAAACTTCTGATCTTATCCCCTTATGTCATCCGTTATCGCTTTCGCAGGTTACGGTTGATTTTGAGTGCGAGGTGTCATCAGGTACTGTATTCATTAGTAGTTGCTGTCGTAATTCGGGGCAAACAGGTGTTGAAATGGAAGCATTAACTGCTGCAAGTGTTGCTGCACTGACAGTCTATGATATGTGCAAGGCGGTAGATATGAATATGGAAATTCAAAATGTTTATCTGGAACAAAAGTGTGGCGGTAAACACGGGCATTGGAAAAAGGAGAAACGTGATGATTAAAGTGTGTTTTTTTGCAAACTTACGTGAGCGTTTACAATGTTCTGAACTTTTTGTTGATGGTTTTTCAGGTGGAAAAATTCAGGATTTGTTAGCGCACATTATTGAATTGAATCCAAAATGGTCTGAATTGCTTGCAAGCAAAAATATTTTGATTTCGCATAATTTGGTTATGGCTAGTTTAGATACGCAGCTGCAACCAGGAGACGAAGTCGCATTTTTTCCACCCGTTACCGGGGGTTGAAATTGGAAGTAGTGAGTTCTGGTTGTCAATTCGATGTGCGAGTGCAGTGCGCTGACTTTGATTTATGCGAACTTTATCCGATACTACGAAACAATAGTCAAACCGGTGCTGCTGTTATGTTTGTCGGATTTGTAAGAGATTTTATCGATTCCATTCAGCTCATCGAACTTAGTCTGGAACACTATCCTGCGATGACACAAAAAGTGTTAGAGGATTTAGCAGCATCGGCTGCGGATAGATGGCAATTACAGAAAATTGTAATCATTCATCGAGTGGGTTCTTTGACTCTTTCGGATCAGATTGTGTTAGTTGCTGTAACCAGTGCACACCGAACGGCAGCCTTTGAAGCATCGCAGTTTTTGATGGATCAATTAAAAACGCGGGCTCCCTTTTGGAAAAAAGAAACTCTGTGTAACAAAATAACGAATGAAGTATTAACTCAGTGGGTAGATGCAAAAGTCAGTGATGCGACTAAAGCAATGCGCTGGGATATTAAGCAAACAGCATTTTAAATCCGGCGATCAACAATACAATGGAAAGGATTTTTCGAATGCGGGTATTGTTTAATCGTTTGCTACCAAATTCAGAGCCTAGCCATCCACCGGCAATTGCTGCGATTGCCCAGTAACTCAACCCTGCAGGTAATTCTGGTTGTTTGGTCATCACGCCAACTAATCCTGATATTGAATTGACCAGAATAAATGCAGCGGCAACACCCGATACAACACGCGTTTCTCCCCAACGTAAAAAAAGTAAGATGGGACTTAAAAATATACCGCCACCGACACCAATCAAACCGGATAAAAATCCAATCATCGCACCGACTAAAAATAATACAGAGTGATGCGGGGCGCGAATTTGGTCAGAAATAGTTTTTGCCGTTAAAAATGAATGGACTGCTGAGTAGATTAATACTAACCCCAGCACAGGTTTATAATACTGCGGCGCAAGTGTGAAGGCACCGCCTAAAAATGCACAGGGTATAGAAGTCACAATTAACGGCCAGAGTAATCTCCAGGAAAATGCATTCACCCGGTAATACTTAACGCTGGCGATACTGGCAACCAAAATATTCAGTATCAAAG
>CAMLRJ010000392.1 GCA_946482345.1 uncultured Cellvibrio sp. | reverse complement strand
GATGAACCTGTACGACCCATACCAAATACCAACACTTCTGCAATATTTCTGCAATCTTTTAGACACAAAAGCTTCATGAAACTGTCGTCCGATAGTCATATTCGTCGTCAAAAATAGCGCCCATTCGTGAAGTAACTCACGCTATCAACTGTTTATTTAACCGACGAGAGACTATGTCCATGAAACTGAAAAATTTGTTTGTATTGAATGTGATGGCAGCAACACTCGCCGCCTGCGGTGGTGGCGATATTAACCTGAATCCATCCAATACCGTCACTGATTCAAACAACACCACTAACAATAACAACGCTCCTGTCGTTACGGTGAACCCTTGTGCTAAATACACTAAAGATGGACAAGAATTCGCCGGTGTACAAAGTGGCAACAACTGTACTTACGGCGCGACCTTCGCATCCAGCAGCAATGAAGTCACAGTTAATCTGTTTATTCCAGAGTTAGCCAACAATGGTGTGCATTTGTTTCAGGGCTCTCTGTTTATTGGTGGCGATGTTGACACTAACGCAGCTTTGGCTGGCAAACCAATCCCCCAGGAAGGTGAAGGCCCAACATTAACTATCGCAGCAGGTGCAAAAATCGCATTTGAACGCGGTGAAGATTACGTCCGCATTGCACGTGGCTCGCAAATTGTTGCCGAGGGCACTGCCGCAAAACCCATTATTTTTTCTGGCAAAAAAGATTTGATCGATAACGCTGCCACTATTGCAGACCGCGGTTTGTGGGGCGGAATTCAAATTAACGGTAATGGTATTACCAACAAATGTAACGACACACAACGTCAGCCTACCGGTAACAATGTTCATGGATGCCATGTTCTTTCTGAAGGCTTGCCAGGAACTTATGGTGGCAATAACAATGCAGAAAGTTCAGGTACCTTGCGTTATGTGCAAATCAGACATGCCGGTTATAAAGTTGTTGAAGGCAATGAATTGAATGCATTGACATTGAATGGTGTCGGTTCAAAAACAATTATCGATTATGTACAAGCTTACTCTGCACAAGACGATGGATTTGAATGGTTCGGCGGTGCGGTGAGCGCAAAACATTTGGTGGCTGTTGGCACGTCGGATGACTCATTTGATTTCACTGATGGCTATCAAGGCAACATTCAATTTGCTCTGTCGGTTCATCCAAACGGTGTGGGCGGTAACAACTGTATCGAAGCAGATAACACTGGCGGTGACCGTGCTGACGACATTGCACCTTTAACAAAATTGCGTATTTCCAATTTAACTTGCGTGACAAATAATCTGACTCGCAATACAGGTACAACACCTTCACCCGATGGTGACTCATCAGGTTTGTTGATACGCGAAGGCATGTTGATTGAGTTGTACAACAGCATCGTTACATCAAACCAAACAGGCATGAGCTCAAAAAGTTTATTTAATTTTCACGATACTGAAGGCCCACAAACAATTAAAGCCGCTGTTGATGGCTGGACAGTCGCCAAGAGTAATGTGTTCGCTGGCACTGCCGGTGTAACTGCCACCAAAATTGATCCTCTCAACAGTACATTCGTTGTTGCCACCTGGTTTGCAACTGCACCAAACACTGACAACACAATTGTGACTGGAACCGGACTCGCAGCAAATGTGTTAAAAGATTTGGTAACCAATGACAAAGCTTATTTAACACTGGCTGCATTAACCGATGCCGCAAGTGCTGCAATTACCGCTCCGGTTTATAACGTCAGCATGTTAAGTAATAGTTTCACTGCCGGTGCAGTACCTGCAACCGGTGCAGCAGGCAGCAGTACTTTCTTCACAAATCCCACTCACATTGGTGCTGCATCAGAAACCAATAACTGGGTAACAGGTTGGACAGTTGGGCTGTAAATCCAACATCAAGGAATTGACGAATGAGAGGCACCTGCGGGTGCCTCTCGCACGAATGAAAACTGAATTTGTTGAGAACTAAGATGCAAAAACTGAATTGTAAACCCAGCCGACTTTTTATTGCGATTACCGCAGCCAGTTTGGGGCTTGGTCATATTGCAATTGCGCAAGAAAATTCCGAAGAAATAAAAAAAGAAACAGCCAATGTTTCACTGCCTGCGCTGGACCCTATTGAAGCACCTGTTGTTGAGGAAATGTTAATTCTTGGACGCCAACAAAGTGCTGCACAATCCATTATGAGCGAGCGATTGGAACAGGCTTTTTCAGCGGATTTGTTAGGCTCGGAACAAATGACCCGCACAGGCGATAGCAATATCGCGATTGCGTTAACTCGTGTAACCGGCGTTACCCTGATCGATAATAAATATGTGTATGTACGCAGTTTGGGTGAACGTTATTCAAGCGTGACATTAAATGGTGCCATGGTGCCCTCACCGGAATTAACGCGAAATGTTTTGCCTCTGGATTTAATTCCATCTTCGATTGTGGAATCGCTGAAAGTGCAAAAAGCCTATTCACCGGATTTACCTGCTCACTTTGGTGGTGGCGGTGTTGATATTCGCACCAAACCGGTTCCCGATGAATTTCTTTTTAATATTTCGCTTGGCACCGGTATGAATACCGAAAGTGATGACGGACTCAGCCACAACAGTCATGGTATTGATGAGCCTATGCCACAAACCATCCGGAATGCATTGGATACTTATCAGGGAAAAATTGATCTTCAGGATCTCACCACTTTTATCCAACGCCAAAATCCAGGCTTCACTTTTGCACAAGCCAATTCAGAAGCGCTGTCTGTCAGTCGCGATTTAATTTTGTCATTAAATCGCGATGTGCAACCCAAGCATCGTTCATTACCCGCTGATTATTCCAATTCTGTCGGCATAGGTAATTCCTGGGATTTGAATGATGATTTTGTATTGGGTGGTGTTGTCAATTTTTCACAAGACAGCAAATGGCGAAATACAAATCAGATAAAACGCAATGTCGGCGCACCTGATACCAATTATTCCACAACTAAAAGCACCACAGAAGAAACTCGCCAGGTGATGTCATTAAATTTGGGCGTAACTTATCAGGAAGAACACAAAATCCAGATGGGTGTATATCAAATTGAAGACATAGATGATGAAGCTTCAATTGAAAATGGATTCAACAATAACCTGCCATCATCAGGCAATGTTGAATTTAATCATTACGATACTCGCATGGAAAAACGCCAACTGGAATTAGGACAAGTATTGGGTGAACATTCATTTGATCTATTCAATGGCGATATTATCGATGACATTAAAATTGATTGGTTTTATTCGAATTCAACAGCAACTACAGATGTTCCCAATCATGCCAGTGTGAAGGGCAATAATACACTTGACCCCAATACAGGTGAAATCATCAGCAGCCAATTATCACCTGCTGCTGCCATGGCCAGTTTTGAATTTTTAAATCTGGAAGATGATGTTGAAAGTTATGGATGGAATGCCAAATTACCGCTGAATTTTGAACGCATGAAATTGGAATTATCAGCCGGTTATAATTACAACGATAAAACACGTGAATATTATGCTTACACGATTAATGTGAATGGCCTTGGTCTGTCATCCAGCGTGTTAGCCGGCAATATTAATAGTGCATTAAGTGATAATAATATTCGCAATAACCCTTTTACGCTCGATGCTGGCGGTCAATTCGGAACAGAAAGCTATATTGCAGCGCAAATGAATGAAGCCGGATATTTCATGCTGGATGCAACCTGGAATGACACCTGGCGTTTTACTGGCGGCGCACGTAGCGAAACTTTCCGTCAGGCACTACTGCCGTTGGATTTATTGGATTATTCCGGCAACAGCCTGCAGCAATTAATTATTAAACTGCAAGATCCCGATCAATCCTATACCCGGCAGGATGATTCATGGCAACCATCACTGGCTGTGACTTACATGAACGAAGGTTTCATGGATACCGAAGTTTTTCAATTGCGTTTCAGCGTTAGCCAGACATTGGTAAGACCTGATCTGCGGGAAATGTCTGACGTTGTATATTTTGATACCAAAGACAGAACAAAAAACAAAGGCAATCCAGCATTAGAGTTTTCTGAAATAAATCATTTTGATATTCGCGGCGAATGGTTTTTTGACGATGGCAATAATTTTACGGCATCAATTTTTTATAAAGATATTGAAAATCCTATCGAATCAGCACGCACACCAGGCTCGGATGATGACGTAGTATTAACTTTCGAAAATGCTTTATCCGGTGAAATTTACGGCTTGGAAATGGAAGCAT
>CAMLRJ010000391.1 GCA_946482345.1 uncultured Cellvibrio sp. | reverse complement strand
AATTTTCTCGATGATTTAAAAGATGTTGAGCAAACGGCTCGGCTGATGCAGCAATACATGCAAGGTGCTATCACTCACGCCAGAGTCACACGCAATGTTGAGAATGTTCGTAAGGATTTGCCAGTCGGCATTTATAAATTAATCGGCTTAAAACCTGAATTCTGGTTTAGTGCAAAACCTAATTTTGCTTGTGATCAGTCGGCTGGATAAAGTTGGGCATTGATCTCGGTTCGTTTCATTTTTTTTGATAAATTTTTCATACAATAAATCTTCATGCATGTATTTCCTGATGGAATCAACGGGATGTTCGTACATCGATATGCTGCATACAACTTCATTTATGATGTTGAAAAACCTCGGATGTTGACCCTGAACTCATTTGTTTGACATGTTGTGCGTGATAAACAAAAAAGTGTTAATAGTCGCCACTTTTATCAACTATGAACTATGCTTTTGGAAGTGACTGAAGAGTATCAGGTGTGGTAAATGCGTAGATTTTTTCTGATTATTGGATATTTGATTTTTTTACAAGCGGGTTTGGCTGGCGCAAATAATTCTGCTTCTGATAAACCTGCGGAGCCACAAATAAGTTCGGCACAAATCAGATCCACCATGAAAACTGCCAGTCAGTTTATGTTGGATAAGGTCAGTTATCGTGGAGGGTTTGTTTGGTCATACTTACCGGATTTCTCACGGCAATGGGGCGAGCTCGAAGCGAACCGCACTATGATTTGGATGCAACCGCCCGGAACAGCAAGCGTTGGTCATTTATTGCTTGATGCCTATCATGCGACGCAAGACGAATATTATTACAAGGCTGCAGAAAAAGTAGCGACTGCAATTATCCATGCGCAAGACTCCAGTGGTGGTTGGAATTACGTTGCCGATTTTGCGGGAGAAAAATCTCTGAAAAAATGGTACGCCACAATAGGCAAACAGGCCTGGCGTTTGGAAGAATTCCATCATTATTACGGCAATGCCACCTTCGATGATGGTGGAACTGCAGAGGCTGCGAAATTTCTGTTGCGATTGTATCTGGAAAAATCAGATAAAAAATATCGGGTTGCTTTAAATCGGGCAATTGATTTCATACTCGTCAGTCAGTATCCGATTGGCGGATGGCCTCAACGGTTTCCATTGATTAATCATCACACTGACAAAAATCATCCGGATTATTCTTCATTCATTACATTCAATGATGATGTTGCGGCGGAAAACATTGATTTTTTGTTGATGTGTTATCAAACATTACATGAAGAACGCGTTCGTGAACCTGTCATCCGTGCCATGAATAGTTTTTTGGTCACTCAACAAGGACAGCCCCAACCGGGTTGGGCTTTGCAATATACAACAGAGTTAGAACCCGCAGCTGCACGTTCTTACGAACCTAAAAGTCTGCACACACCCACAACGGCTGAAAATATTTTGCAGCTAATCAAGTTTTATCGTTTAACAGGTGATAGCAAATTTTTGGCAAGAATTCCCGAAGCATTGGATTGGCTGGATTCTCTGGAAGTAAAAGATAAATCGTTAATCGAGGGGCGCAGTCATCCGAGTTTTGTTGAATTAAAAACCAATCAGGCTATTTACACCCATCGTCGTGGTGCTAATGTGGTGAATGGTGAATATTATGCGGATTACATACCTGGAAATATGTTGGCGCATTACAAATCGGCTACCAAAATTGATGTTGCCGCTTTGCGTCAGGCGTATCAATTAGCACTGGCGACACCGCCTGCAGAAGCTAGTCAGAAATCACCGCTGAATAAACATCTACGTTTAACTTTGCCGAAATTTTTTACTATTGGGAAAGTGAGTTTTTCTGATTTGAATTTCCGCGCCCAAATTAATAAACAATCATCATCCTTAATGGATTCGGCAACTCAATTAATTCAAAGTTTAAATCAACAAGGATATTGGCCAACACCTTTGTATTACACAACCAACCCCTACATTGGTGAACCATCAAAAGCCATTGCCAATAATGAGTATGCCAATACCATGGTGGGTGATAAATGGGACACGTCACCTTATCCAACCGAAAATCCTGTGATAGGAATTTCCACCGCGACCTATATTAAAAATATGGGGGTGTTGATCGAATCTCTGGAGTCGCTTTAAGATTTTTTGTTAGCGAGTTTTTTCATTTTCAGTTTTTGTCCCACATTCACAATTGCTGCAATTGCAGGTTGTAATTCACGTCCCAATTCCGTCAAGGAATATTCTACTGTGGGCGGTGATGTATCCATCACTTCGCGATGAATCACGCCAATTTCCTCCATTTCTTTTAATCGTGCAGACAATACTTTTGCGGAGATATCTTTTATATCTGCTTTTAATTCGCTGAATCGTCGTGGATTGGCTTTGAGATACCAGATGATATGGGGAGTCCAGGTGCCACGAATAAATTTCATGCAGCCAGATAGCGGGCACTCACCGGGCGGTGGTTCAACTTTACTTTTGCGCATTTTTACCATGATAAATCTCTGCTGATGGGATGCATTCAATGGTTACAGTTTGGTTTTCAAGTTACCTAATGGTAACTCAATTTTTTGGGTTACAGCTAGATATGTAGTTACAAAATGTAACTTAAATACTTATAGTAAGCGCCCTCATATTGATCCAAAGATTGATTGAATACCAGAGATTAATTAAGTGCCAGAGAATAAAAGGAATCAAAATATGTGGTCGCAAACCGCTGTTACTCGTCGTTTGGGAATTCAATATCCCATCATTCAAGGACCTTTTGGTGGTGGCTTGTCATCGACTCAATTGACCCTTACTGTTTCAGAAGCGGGTGGATTGGGTTCTTACGGTGTGCATCATTTAAGCCCTGCAGATATTCGCAGCCTGGGTGCGAGTTTGCATCAACACACTAAAAAACCTTTTGCATTGAATTTATGGGTGTCCAATCAGGATCAGGATGCTGCTTCTTTTTCAACAGAAAAATTTCAGCAGGCATTAACAATATTCGAACCTTATTATCGAAAGCTTGGACTTAAACCACCTGTGCAACCTGAACGATTTGGTTACAACTTTGAAGATCAGATCGATGCGGTATTGGATGTGAAACCCGCCGTTTTTAGTTTTGTTTACGGAATTCCATCAAGGGAAGTTTTGCGGGAGTGTAAACGCAGAAATATTGTGACTATAGGCACGATTACCACTATTGATGAAGCTTTGGTTATGGAAAGTGCAGGTGTGGATTTGTTGGTGGCAACGGGATTTGAAGCGGGTGGCCACAGAGTTTCTTTTTTGCGTTCTTCAGAAGATTCCCTCACAGGCACTTTTGCATTGATCCCGACGGTTGCAGCGAAAGTCAAAACTCCAGTGATTGCTGCGGGTGGTATAGCAAACGCAAAAGGTGTTGCTGCCGCAATGGTTTTAGGTGCACAGGGAGTGCAAATTGGAACCGCATTTTTAGCCTGTGAAGAATCCAATGCCAGCGGTGTGCATAGAGCCAAACTTTTTAGTGAAGATGCAAAATATACCGCTTTAACTCGCGCATTCAGTGGTCGCCTCGCGCGTGGAATTCGTAATTCTTTTGTTGATGAGTGGCAAACAAAAACGTCACACATTTTGCCTTATCCCATTCAAAGCTGGTTTACCAATAGTTTTAAACAGGCTGCTATTGAGCAGGGCAGGGCGGATTTAATGTCTTTGTGGGCCAGTCAAGCATCACCACTGTTAAAACATAAAAATGCCAGCCATTTTTTTAGTGACTTGATCAAGCAAACCGATGAAATATTTTCAAATAATTTTTTAGTTCAACCAAAAAATGAGGTGATTTAAATGGCAAATAGTGTAGTGGTTTATCATTCAGGCTATGGTCATACAAAACGTATGGCAGAATCTGTTGCAAATGGCGCAAAAGCAACATTAATTGCGATAGATGCAAATGGTAATGTTACAGATGAAGACTGGGCATTACTGACAAATGCTGATGCTATTATCATGGGGTCGCCTACTTATATGGGCAGTGTGAGTTGGCAATTTAAAAAGTTTGCTGATACATCTTCCAAAATGTGGTTTACACAACAATGGAAAGATAAAATTTTTGCCGGATTTACCAATAGTGCAACCATGAATGGCGACAAACATTCAACATTGCATTATTTGTTTACTCTCGCAATGCAGCACGGAGGTATATGGGTTGGGGCGGGAATGATGCCAAGTAATGCCAAAGCATCAACACGTAATGATATTAATTATGTAGG
>CAMLRJ010000390.1 GCA_946482345.1 uncultured Cellvibrio sp. | reverse complement strand
CGGAATATTTCGCTGACTCGCTTGAATGTTTTCATCGCGTAAAAATTGATAGGCATCTTCTTTCAAAGTCAAAGCAACCGTTGCACGCAAAGGAATTCCTTCGGGTGAAAAAAAATCCAGTGTTTCGTTGTAACTACTCACCATGCCTTTAAAAATAAAAGAGCCCCACTCAAACTGGCAGCGTTTGGGAACTTTGTGACCATTGGAATCCGGTGCCAATTCAGGATTCATAAATGCATCAGCGATTTTTTTAGTCAGCAATCGAACATCACTATTGGCTTGATGATTACGCGCGGTGTGTGCACCTGAAGAATTGTTTTCTGCTCCTGCATTACTGGAATTGGCAAGCAATTCACCCGCAATGCTGGTATCGAAAAAAAGTTGTACTGATAAAGAGGATTCACTCTTATCAATATACTGCGGTGCCGGTGAAGGTGCAGTGCCCGTCGATCGTTCAGCGGCCATGGTGTTGGAATAGGTAATACGCAAACTGTTGGGATTAAATTGCACAGGAATCCAATCCGTTTCCGGTGAACGATCTTCGCCATTCATGGGTACCAGTCTTGCGCGGGTAATTTGAATATCACTCATTGTGTATTCTCCTCAATTACCAACATCAATCCTTCATGCATTAACTGCAATTCTTCAATCGCTATTTGATTGGAAGTTGCGGACAAATCCGGCCCCTTGAATTTAGTTGCCAGGGCTTTGATTAATTGCCAACGCAATACCGGTTTTACTTCAGTGTTATCAACATAAGCTTGATCATAGACATCAATAAAACCCGTCATACGGAATGCATAATTAGCCTGGCGCGTGCTGACATCAAACCATTTATACAAATCATTCACGCGTGTTATGCCACGCTTTAACGTAATTGCAGAAAATTTTGTATTACCTGCCAACTGTACTTCGCCCCAATTACGACCACCTTCCTGTATGGATTTGGGCGTCATGGTAAATTCAAATCCGGATACTTCACTAAAAGCGCCTGAACAAATGGGAGATTGACTGGCACCGCTTTCCGGATACAAAGTCACCACAAAACGAAAGGGGACAAATTCAGCGGCATCAGCCATTTTTTATCTCTCCCGTCTTAAGGCTTCCATTTTCCAAACGGAAATTTAAAATTAACTGATCAATCGGTAACGCAGGCGCAATTTCAATATCCACTATCACACCGGATTCACCCTGCAATCTACTTTTTACACTAAAAGCGTCTTCTATTTTCTTACCACGCAGTGCACCCGCTTCATAAAGTCTGCCAAAAAAATTACGCAGCAATATTTCACTTTTTAATACATCCGATTGCGATTCAAACACCAGGTTCAAACCCAACTTTTCCAACGAACGAATCAGCCATCCCATAAAACGGGCCAATTCGCCGGAATTGGTTGCAGCCTGGTCATCAAAGTAAGCGACACTTAATCGTTCATCATCCAGTTGCATATGATTGGTCTGCTGATTAATAACAGCCAATCCCAAATCATCACGCAAACTATTGACCTTTTTAATCGACAGATTGGGAAAGGGTCTTTTTAATGAAGGCAAATCAATACCAGCAATTGAACGCCAACTGCCATTATTGGTGGATGAGGACAACATTTTTCCAGCCAGAATTCCACAAGGCGAACTCAATTTATTTTTTGAGTCTTGCAAATAGGGATAGATGAGTTGTACATGACGTAATAATTGACGGTCTGATTGTTGCCGCCACTGTTTTAATTGATCCTCTCCTTTAACGGATGTTCGCGGTAACTCACCATCCATTTTTTGATCGTAGGGAAATGCGACTAACAAATTAATATCGCGACGGTATTTTGCAATCAACGTTAATATTCTTTTTAAATGCGCAATAAAATGTACGGATTGGTCAGGCTTTTCTTTAATAACACCGGAACGTTCTGCTATACCATCATCGCCACTGGTGCCACAGGGTAAAAAAGCAGGCAATGGATTTGCCACTCGCAGTAATGGAATATGTTTCAATGATTGGGATATGTGCAAGCGCTCAAAATCCGGCAAACAAATTAACCCTGCATCAGGTAAAGCCAATGCGCGTAACAACGCATGGTTTTCTTCTATCGCAGGAGTAATAGCCGATGTTAAAAAAGCATCGATGCCTTGATCTTCATCCACAGCAATTACCCATAGACGTCGGGGAGTTTGCATCGCATCGGTTTGAAAAAAATCGGCAATCGCTAAAGACAACCAGGTGTAATCGCCACCTAACTTACTTTTGTATCTATCCTGCGGTATTTCTTTTGGCTTGGAAAACAGTTGTTCAAATTCATCAAAACTACGGATAGGAACAGGCAAATTGTAAAGCGCATCCTGTTGTTTGGTTTTTTCTGTTAAATTTTTTTTTAATTCATCCAGTATCACGCCATAACCTGCAATATACATATCACGCAACATCGATGTATTGGCAAACAATTCGGCGAGGTCAGCATCTTTATCTGTGTGACCAATAAACACAACATCAAACACAGGCTCTCTGTGAACCCGTGTTTCAGGCGTGAGTTTGATTCTGCCAAATTGCATTTTCATATTCAGGACTGCTCAATGTATTCGACAGAAAGCACCAGCTCTTCCATAGCAACATCACCACCACCTTTTGCAGTCAAACTGGGGCCTGTCCATTTAATTGGTGTGACGCCTTTTAATGTCCAGGTTACTACCGGTTCTGCATCGCGCTGTTCATTTAATAATTTCACTGTGACTGAATCTTTTTTCGCTTTCAGATCACCGGCGCGCGCGGCATTTAACCAATCGAAAACATTTTGTGTGCCAATCACACCGCGCTTCAAAGTGACATCGCCACTTTTGTTGATGCCCAATACTTTGGTGACATAATTCACCTTTGCATTGCCTGCACGATATTCTGCGATAGTCACTTCAGCATTCAATCCGGAGACTTCGGAAAAACCACCGACAACATCTTCTTCATCAATACCTTCAATACCAATTAAAAAATTAAACGCCGAGTAGGGTGTTGCACGTTGAGTTGCCATAAACTTTTCTCCGTTAATCAGGCATCAGCTGTTTTTTGACCAATTCTGAAAATAACAAACTCTGCAGGTGTTAGTGGTGCCACACCCACTTCGCAAACCAGGCGTCCGTTATCCAAATCGTTTTGACTCATAGTGGTTCTATCACAGCGAACAAAATAAGCTGCTGAAGTTTTGCTACCTAAAAGCCGACCATTTTTCCATTCGTTAAATAAAAAACTTTCTATAGTCGTCACTACATTGGCCCACAACCTTTCTCCATTAGGTTCAAACACGGCCCACTGTGTACCTTTTTCAATAGAGCGCTCCAGATATAAAAAATAGCGGCGCACATTGACATATTTCCATTCAGGATCACTGGATAAAGTTCTGCCACCCCACACCTGATGCCCACGACCACTGAATGATCGCAAACAATTAATGCCGCGTGGATTTAATAATTCCTGCTGGAATTTGTTGATGTTTTGTGTAAAACGCAAAGCGCCAAAAACCGGTGTATTCGCTGGCGCTTTATGCACGCCGCGTTCAACATCCGTACGCGCATAAATGCCTGCCATAAAACCGGATGCGGGCAAATTAATGGTTTCTTTTTCACCGGTTGGATCGGAAGTAACAACCCAGGGTGCATAAAGTGCGAGACGTGAATTATCAAAATTGTTACGGAAATTTTGAATTTCCGATAAAGACATATCTTCACGCGTATCGATCAATCCAAAACGATAACGCATTTTCACGCAGTGTTTTTCCAATTCCACTGCAATCGCCTGATGACGGTTTGCATCAATAACAGCTGCGGGTGTTGCCACAATTGAAACATCTTCAACACTTTCCAATGCAGAAAAACCGGTTGAACCTTTATCATCTATTTCACCGGCATAATCTATTGCGGCGGGGAAATCACCGTCTGTACCACCCGCAAGCAAAATGACATGCCTGGGATCATCCAGTCTGGTGTCGGGGTTCAATATTTTTTTAAGCGTTTCTCCTTGCCCCACTTCATCGATAAAAAGTTTATACAGATCGTCCAGTAATTGTGATGGGGTGGCATCATCCACAATACAAACAATAGGAATGGTTAAACGATCCAATGTCTTTTCGAGATTTCTATCAAGAACTTTGCCAATAAAGTTGGGTTGATTTTTATCTAGCGATAGAACTTGTGTAATAAATACTGGTTCGCCAACACCAGGAGTCCCTTCAGTATCTG
>CAMLRJ010000389.1 GCA_946482345.1 uncultured Cellvibrio sp. | reverse complement strand
GTTAGTTTTCACGTTTCAGAAAGTATTCCTTGCCAAATCACAGATTGGGATATATATGGCGGCATTACCCGTACACCCCGGTTGGTATTTACCGAAAAAACTTTCATCGATGATGCCTATCTACAGCTTGATAAATTCGGTGTGCTGATTGGGTCCGTTACCTTGAACGGGCCTCACTGCAAAAACCAGAGTGTGAAAATTTTTTTAAATGACACACAGCTTAAATTGACACTTAAAACCAACACGCAATGTGTTGCAATTATCAATATCCCGGCACCAAAAGATCTGCGTCGCTGGTCCCCTGAAAACCCCAATCTATACTCGGTGAAATTCGCTGCTGCGGGAGATGTTCTTACGGATACAATTGGATTTAGGACGCTGGAAACTGAAGGGAATCGCCTATTTATAAATGGCTCACCCATTTTTCTTGCCGGTGTGTCCCTTCACGAAGAAGAGATCGGCTCCAACCCTGGCCGCATTATGACTGAAAATGCTATTCGCGCATTATTCCGCGAAGTGAAGGATGGGTTAAACGGAAATTATATTCGGTTATCACATTACCCTCATTCCGAAATGGCAGCTCGTATTGCTGATGAAATGGGATTGTTGCTTTGGAGTGAAATTCCGGTTTACTGGGCGATAGATTTTAAAAATCCGCGCGTATTACTTAATGCAAAAAAAATGATGTCGGAAAATATATATCGTGATCGGAATCGTGCCGCCATTATTATTTGGAGCATCGCGAATGAAACGCCAGTCGCCGACGACAGAAATATTTTTTTGCGCGAGTTGGCGAAAAATGTAAGGGAAACCGATAACACGCGCCTGGTCAGTGCTGCGCTATTGGTAGAACGTAAAGACACCGCTCAGGCAATCGAACTTACAGTCAATGATCCATTGGTTGAAAGCCTGGATGTTTTAGCTGTCAACACTTATAACGGTTGGTACGGCGATGACAAATTAAGTGACCTTCCATCAACCATTTGGCATTTACCAAATCACAAACCACTGATCCTTTCAGAATTTGGCGCCGATGCGAAAGCCGGCGTGCATGCTCAAGACAAACTGTTTAAATTTTCGGAAGAGTACCAGGCTGAATATTATCGTCAGACACTTTTAATGGCTGATAACATAACTAATCTTTCGGGTTTATCACCGTGGGTATTGAAAGATTTTCAGTCGCCCCGTCGTGAACACCCCATTTATCAGGAAGGGTGGAATCGAAAGGGGTTAATTTCGGAAATCGGTGAACGCAAAAAAGCATTTAATGTTCTTGGGGATTATTACCGAGCACACAAAAAATTGTAGCCCCAACTTGAAACTTTGAGATTACATTTGTTCTTTTGATGGAAACATATTCATGAGTAATTTTATTCGTTTTTACTTTTCCACTCGGCAAACCACTATAAATTTTTATCGGGACTTGTTTTGGAAAATAGTAGATACAAGATGCCAACTAAAATAGATAACCCGATTTTTGCCAAAACTGAAATGGGGAAAAACAGAAATATTATAAGAATGGCCGCAACCATAGCGGCAGTATACTTGGTAGCTATACGTTGTTTTGTATTGCACGATGAGCATCTGCCTTCTCCTTTGATGGGAAATACTTTTGACATTTTTGCTCCACAATGACAGCATCGCATGATTTTTCCTATAAAAATAACGCCGAGTTCAGCTACGCAGTGACGATGCTAGGGGCATCTTGTAATGTACAATTTTTATCTACTATTGCTGAACTTTTTTAGTCATACAGTTCTTTTGAAAGTTTATATTTTGTAACCAAGTTGTTGAAGTTTTTTTTGAATGTCTGTTTGTATTTGACAGCTGCTAATTTTAGATAAGCCTTCATCTTCGGTTAATTCTTTGAACTCGGATACCCATCGGTACGTTCTTGAATTTACATCCTTTGTGTAGAAATCATATTCAATATATTGAGTTTTATTTGATTGTACATCAACGTCAATTTCCAATTTTGGAAGAAAATCATAATTAAATGATGGAGCAACTTTGAATTTGTAAGATCCTGCTTCTAACCTAAATGGAATATAAGTGTCAGGTGGGAAGTACCCTAATTTTTTACCATTCAAATAAGATATGGTCCTACTTGAGAGGTATACCATTGGTTACTATTTGGTGTGCATCTAAGGAAAATATATACCAGTCCTTCATTTTTATTTAGATCTCTAACAACTTCAAAATCTTTTGATGTTGTTGTGCAACCAGTTAATATAGAAGCGAATAAAGCTAAACGCACAATATTTTTCATATTTACTCCAATCATGTAGTTTTTGTGGAATACTTTTACGAGGCAAAACCACTAAGATCTTTCAACAAATACTATTGGGTCATGAGAGTCTTCAATTTGCCAGAACACCAAACCAAAGGGGGCTGCTTTTATTAATATGCCGAACTCACCATTTGGCTCTAGCCCCCACTCAATTAATGCTGCGTTTGTTTCAACAATATGCTCAACCACACCTTCCGTTTTTCCATGCTCAATTAGGACTCTATCCCCGATTTTAACCACTTGTCCAGAAGCATAAAACATTATGGTTGCCTCAATAAAATTTATTTGACGGTGGACTTAAAAAGTATCTAGTGTATCAACAGGATTCATTTTATTATTTTATATATTGTTTTATGTCATGATGACCCTCTATTTTTATTTCCTAATACAAGGATGACAACCTTGTTAAAATCATTTAGGGCGAAAAGTAACTTAAAAAAAGTTTAGATACAGGCTCTGGATTTAATTTCAGAACAGACTGATCAAGAATTTCGTTGGAAGAATCAGCAACCCAAATTACCAAAAAAATATTTTCATTATGATTAGATGATCCTTACGATATTCGAAAAGTGCTGTTAAAACTGATGAGTAGATGAAGTCCGCAAAGTTACTTTTGATATCTGTAGTTTCTTTATCATAATTGTCTTCATAAATATCAAGGATTTTCTGTAATTCTTCTTGGTATGGCTTTAGCATAGAATTACTCTTTGGAAACATATCGTGATCATAGTTTTCCCATTCATCTACAGAGTATCTGTAGTAAATCGGTTCCTCAAGTTCTTCATGCTTTATGTCCGATTCTGTGTTGTAAGCCGCAGCGAGAGAACCAACTTCGTACCAGTCACCCGGTAATATTGCATACCCATAAAGACCTTCATTTGTAGATCTTATTTTCTCAATGTTATCTTTTACTTCAAATTTTATTGTCTCAATTAGCGATGTTTTATTATCAAATAATCGCTCAAAAAAATCATCTGAAATTTCTTTGATACTTTTCATATTGCCCTTTTTAACACTGTGCTCAATAGTAGTTTGTAAGTTGTGCTTTGTTAGGCAATTAAATTATTCTGTAAAAATATTGATATTTAAAAACAACTATTGTTCGTCAGAAGATTCTATAATTTCTTTGATTTTTCTTTCAATAAGCTCACAAACATCCGCAGATTTTGGGAATTCTGCCGCAAGCCAGCGCGCAGGAACAAATACATGATTTAAATAACTCACCATAGTTACGCCGTCATAGTTAGCGCAGAGAAATACCTCTTGTTCGTTACCAAGCATGCCACCCGGCACAAAAACAGTACCATCATCCGAAATAGCAGATGATCTTTGCCACTTTGGTATTTTTTTGCCTACAGGATTTTCAAGCTCAATCCATCTCATGATTATCCTCCGCCTGCTGCCACTTGTTATGAGGACGCTATCGTTACAAGCCGCTGACCGATACGAGGCCGATCAACACTGTGAAACCAACAAGCAAGAGTAGAACTTTGGCCTCACTTGACCCTTCTGCTGCTGGCTCTTTTGGCGATGGTCGAGAGTGAGAATATGCCTGCCGTGCTTGTGCCCTAGTCTTAGCAACATGTTCTTGCTCTAATTTTTTTAAAATATTTACTCGCAAGTTAATATAACGTGCTTTAGCCTTGGCACTTTCATCGCTCGTATCTGCAAGCGCTCTTGCCCACACGCCTGGATCAATATTTCCATTATTTAATTCTTGGGCGACTTGGTCGAAATATTTCTGATCTTTATCCATGCTCATACTCCATAACTGTTTAATAAACAGAGCCAACTATATATCCCCAGACTATATATTTACAAGCCCATAAAATTTCTACACTGTATATCCTATGTTTTATTCCGCAAAATAAAAAAATCACTTCGCACCCAACTTATAATTAATCGCCAACCCAAAACTGCGTGGTGGGTTATACAATCCTC
>CAMLRJ010000388.1 GCA_946482345.1 uncultured Cellvibrio sp. | reverse complement strand
ATTACAGAAAGCTCTGAAACAATTACAGTCAGGAGCAAACGCTGAAGAAATTTTATCGCAATTGGCGCGCAACCTGACCAATAAGTTACTCCATTCCCCCACCACTGTATTAAAAGAGGCAAGCGCCAATCATCGTCATTATGTTATGCGCGCTGCACAGGAATTATTTTCCATCAAGTCAGATGACTCTGCCGATCATTAGCGTCGCTCACCTTTTTGTTTTGATTTAATTCATTCTATTTTTTAATTTTTTTACGAGAAGCGTCACAAATGAAATCCTCCATAGTGGAAAAACTGGAACGTCTCAAAGAACGTTACGAAGAAGTCAGCGCTTTATTATCTGAAGCCGAGATCATCAATAATCAGAATCGTTTTCGCGATTTATCCAAAGAATATGCCGAGCTGGAACCTGTCGTTATAGCCTACAAGAAATACCAACAACTTCTGGCTAATATTGAAGAAGCCAAACAGTTGCTGATTGAAGGCGACGATGATATGAAAGAAATGGCTGCAGAAGAGTTAAAGGAGTGTGAAGCGGCTATCGAGCCAACAGAATTGGATCTGCAAAAATTATTGTTGCCAAAAGACCCGAATGACGAAAAAAATTGTTATCTGGAAGTGCGCGCAGGAACTGGTGGTGATGAAGCCGCTATTTTTTCCGGTGATTTATTTCGCATGTATTCACGTTACGCTGAAAAACAAGGTTGGCGCGTAGAAATTCTGAGTCAAAATGAAGGTGAGCACGGTGGCTTTAAAGAAATTATTTCGTTAGTTACAGGGCAGGGTGTTTACGGTCGATTGAAATTTGAATCGGGCGCGCATCGTGTGCAGCGTGTACCTGAAACTGAATCACAGGGTCGAATACATACTTCCGCTTGTACAGTTGCGGTGATGGCAGAAGCCGATGAAATGGAAGAAGTGAATATCAATAAAGCTGATTTGCGTATTGATACTTATCGATCATCCGGTGCGGGTGGTCAGCACGTTAACAAAACCGATTCGGCGATTCGTATCGTGCATTTACCTACGGGCATAGTAGTCGAATGTCAGGATGAACGTTCGCAACATAAAAATCGTGCACGTGCGATGAGTTTGTTGGCAACCAAATTAAAAACCATGCAAGAAGAAGCTGCGCACAAAACTATTTCTGATGAGCGCAGGAATTTGGTTGGCAGTGGTGATAGATCCGAACGCATTCGCACTTACAATTATCCGCAGGGGCGCATGACAGATCATCGAATTAATTTAACGCTTTATTCGCTGGATGCGATTATGCAAGGCGATTTGGATCCGATATTGCAACCGCTCGCGCATGAGTATCAGGCGGATCAGTTGGCGGCGATTGGGGAGTAAAACAAACCCCCTTCGTAAGGGGAGGGGACGTGACTCCCTACTTTATTAAGGAGGGAGTCGTTCCCCACTTTGAAAAAGGGGGGTTAGGGGGGATTTAAAATCCTGGAAAAATTTGACCATCCTAAATCCCTCCCCGCCTCCCTTTTCAAAGGAAGGAACAGTTCCTCCCCCTTGCCAAGGGGGAGGTTAGGAGGGGGTGAAAGAATTTAGCACAATGCTCGAGAAAAAATGACACAACAACTATCCATCAAACAATGCCTGACACTTTCGGAAGAAATAAATTCCGTGAGTGATACTGCGCGTTTGGATACTGAATTAATTCTCACTCATATACTGCAAAAAAATCGCACTTGGTTATTCACATGGTCAGATCATCTATTAACAGAAAAACAAACTGCCGATTTTTTGCAAATGCTTGAGCGTCGCAAAAACGGTGAGCCGGTTGCGCATATTATCGGGCAGCGTGAATTTTGGTCTTTATCATTTGATGTCAATAACTCGACTTTAATTCCACGGCCGGATACTGAATTATTGGTTGAAACACTGCTGGAATTATTCAGTCATGATCTTCCTGATGCATCGCGTCATTGTTTGGATTTGGGAACAGGAACCGGTGCTATCGCTCTCTCATTGGCCCATGAAAAAAAATTCTGGAAAGTTGTTGGTGTTGATCAATCGCCTGCTGCAATTGAATTGGCTGAAAAAAATCGTCAAAAATTTCAATTACAAAATGTAAACTTAAAAGTTAGCGATTGGTTTTCAAATATTGATCAACAACAATTTGATGTTATCGTCAGTAATCCGCCTTATATTGATCCGCAAGATCCGCACTTGTCTCAAGGTGATCTGCGTTTTGAGCCGCTGACGGCATTAATTGCAGATGAGAAAGGTTTGGCGGATATCAAACATATTATTCATCATGCAAAAAATTATCTGCTATCAGGCGGTTGGTTATTGTTGGAACATGGATATGATCAAGCTGAAGCAGTAAAAAAATTATTGCATGAAAATGGATATACTCAGATTCAGACACGAAAAGATTATGGTGGAAATGATAGAGTGACATTCGCACGATTGTAGGTAGATCAAAACCCGCGTGTGCGAAGCGCCAATATCAAAGAGAGACAAAACATGAACGATCAACAATTACTCCGCTACTCACGCCAAATTATGCTTCCCGATATTGATATCGAAGGACAGGAAAAATTATTGGCGGCGAAAGTGTTGATTGTGGGTTTGGGTGGATTGGGTTCGCCGGTAGCTATGTATTTGGCGGCAGCGGGGGTAGGGCATTTAATTCTGGCGGATTTTGATTCGGTAGATATCACCAATTTACAACGACAAATTGTGCACGGTACTTCTCGTGTGGGTGAAAATAAAGCGCAATCAGCTGCAACAACTTTGCGTGAATTAAATCCGGATGTTCAAATTACCTGTATCGAAAAAATGTTGGATGCAGATACTCTGCTTGAACAAGTTAAACAGGTGAGTGTGGTCGTTGATTGCACTGACAATTTTCAAACCCGTTTTGCGATTAATGCAGCTTGTGTCGCAGCAAAAGTACCCTTGGTTTCAGGCGCCGCAATAAGATTGGAAGGACAAATAACGGTATTTGATTTTCGTGAAGATGCCTGCCCTTGTTATGCCTGTTTGTATGAAGAAAATCAGGATGATCTGACTTGTGCTGCCAATGGCGTGTTAGCGCCATTGGTGGGGGTGATAGGGTCAATGCAAGCACTCGAAACCATAAAACTGATTGGTGGTTTTGGAACTTCATTGTCTGGTCGTTTATTGATTTTTGATGCGCGTCATCTGGAATGGCGCGAGATCAAATTAAAGAAAGACCCAGGTTGTTCAGTTTGTTCTGAAATTTAATTGCTAGGCAAAAAAACCGGTTTTCAGCTCAGCATATTGTTCCGGTTTCAATCGCGGTCCAAATTGCGATACCACTTTTGCCGCGCAGAGGTTGGCAAATTTTGCTGCCGTTTCAAAATCTTTTTTCTGTGTCAGGGCATATAAAAAGGCACCGGCAAACATGTCACCGGCGCCATTGGTATCTACTGCTTTTATTGGCGTGCCGGGTACTTGTATTAGATTGTTGCCGTCAAAGACAAGCGCACCATCGCCACCACAGGTGATGGCAAATTGTTTGCAATATTTTGTTAATGCTTTGCAGGCATCATCAAGCTGATGAGTTTGGGTGAAGCCTAAGGCTTCGTCGCGGTTGCAGAAAATTAAATCAACTCCGTCACCGATCATTTCCAGCAAACCATCGCGGAAAAATTGCACCATCGCCGGGTCGGATAAACTCAATGAGGTTTTGGTGTGATTGGTTTTGGCTATTTTGGCTAATTCGATTGCGGCTGCTTTTCCGGTTGGGGATGTCACCAGATAGCCCTCGATATAAACATATTCCGATTGGGCAATCGCTTGTGGATCCAATTCTTTTGTAGACAAGGTTTCACTAATCCCAAGAAAGGTATTCATGGTGCGTTCAGCGTCGGGTGTGATCATGACCAGACATTTTCCGGTGATACCTGATGGTGGTTGAATATGTGCGGGCGTAACAACGCCAGCCTTGTGCAAATCCTGCAAATAAAATTCACCGTTTTCATCATCGGCAACTTTGCAGGAGTAGACGTTATGACAACCAAAATAGCTGGCAGCGATAATGGTATTGGCGGCTGATCCGCCACTGGCTTTATGCGATGCCACCAGATGATCTTGTAAATAGTGAATCAATTGATTTTGCCGTTGCTCATCAACCAGTGTCATAACACCTTTGGCAACAGCCATTTGGATCAGGTCGGAATCTTTAATGGTGATTTCAGTATCAACCAGCGCGGCACCTATGCCATAAATGTGAAAGCGTTTCATATG
>CAMLRJ010000387.1 GCA_946482345.1 uncultured Cellvibrio sp. | reverse complement strand
GTGATAGAGAGCAGGGCACTCAATAAAATTCCTGACCAATATTTTTTACCAGGGTTTATAGATTTATTCATATTAATTCTCCGGTGAATTAATGGATTGATTTCAAGCTCGTCATCCTCGCGGAAGCGGAGATCCAGTTTTCAAACAGCGATAAAAAAACCCCGGTTTTACGCGGGGTTTCAGGTTAGGCAGCAATTACATTTTGTAAGAAATACCTATGGCATATTCACGTCCTGCCCAATCGTAGGTGGACATACGTCCTGGACCTGCATTGATGGTTTGTACCTCACTGGAGAGGTTGCGACCATCAATGTAAATCTTTAAGTTTTCGGAAATGTTGTAATTGAATTTGGCATCCAGATAACCGGCAGAATCAGTAAATGCCGGATTGCCTGAGCGGTCTCTGACAACAGAAAGGAATTGACTGCGATAGTTATAGGCAACACGCAAACCCCAGGTTTCTGTTTCGTAGAAGGCTGTCAGGTCGTAACTGTCTTCTGATTGCGAGGGGAAGGGGAGTTCTTCACCAGTCAGACTGTTAAACAAACCAACATCTTCAGCTTCCATGTAGGTGTAGCCAATTTTTGTACCCAAGCCGTTAAAAGGTTCTGGCAACATGCTGAATGTGGTACCTGCCTGCAATTCCAGCCCCTGGATTTTTGCACCCTGACCATTGAGTTTTTGTGTGACATCCCACGCGCGGCCATCGTTGAAAAAGTCCGCATCTTCATTGCGTGCCGCATCAATAATCCAACTGGTCAATTCTTTGGTAAAGAATGCAGCAGACAAAATGGAATATTCATTGGGATACCAGTTCAATGCCAGATCCATTTGATTGGCGACATAGGGGTCCAGTGCTGGATTACCGGCGGTACAGGTATCAGGCAGGTTATCGATATCCGCTTGAATGTTGGCATTGATGGTACAGGTTGCATTGATATTGATATCAGCAATGCGAGGATGCGCCATCACTTTGGAGGCACCGAAGTAAAGTTCCAGCTCATCCGGAATTAATCCTAAAGTCAGATTCAAGCTGGGCAATACTTCTGTGTAGCCTTCCGTAAGCGTTTTGCGACCGTTGAATCTGTCCGGGTGAGTCGTGCTTTCCACCGGCGCTGCATAAGCGCCAGTATTGGGGTTGATAACAGGATTGCCGTTGGCATCCAGCTGATCAACCATTACCCGGATGGTGACATCACCATTGGCCAGGGTTTCGGTATCCACCACACGTACGCCCAGATTTCCTTCAAGAGGAAATTGACCAATAGTAGTTTCGAAGTTGGTTTGTCCGTAGATGGCATTGGTTTCTATTTCAACATCGAAGTTACCACGTTGCACCAGCAGATCTTCACGGGCGGTATTGTCTGCGGCTACACGCTGTAACTCCGCTATAAACGCATTTGAATTCAGTGCTTGCCAGGTCGTTAATGCGTTGACATCCAGATTGTACTGGTCGAAGAATTCCGGTGTTTCTTCGGTGCGGCCCTCGATTAGCGCATTCTGATTGGCTTGTGTCCACACACTTCCGTTGTAACTGGTGCCTACGTTGCGGTTGATGTCATAACGCCAATTCCAGTTAGCGAAATCCTGGCTGTTATATTGGTAGCCTGTTTGGAATTTGGTGAAGAAACCAGATTCCGGTGTGAACGCAAAATCCAGCTTGGCCGTGTTCTCTTCAGTTTCATCGTGGGTTGGTCGGTAATTAAAAGATGATCCGCCAGTGTAACTGGATGGGTTGTTCACATTGAATCGGTTGGATGTATCAGCCAGATTGTTGGCATTGCGGATATAAGCCCGGCTTAGATCAATATCGGGAAGCCCCTGATCATCAAGCGTGACCTTCATATCCACAATAGCCCCCGCCCAGATAACGGCGGCACGTGAGTCAATATCTTGTTCTGATGTTGAACGTGCGAGTGTGCCACTGAGACGTATTTTGTCCTGATTAAATTCAAAACCGGTTTCAAACATGCTGGTTTTCTGATCCCAGGCAAAATCCAGAACCCGGTTGCTAACGGTGGCATCACGGGTTTCAAAGGAAACTACGTTATGCCTTGAATCAATTACCACACTGGCAGGATCAACACGCGCAGCCGAGTTGGTTTCAAATTGCAGGTTGATATCTTTTGCGGTTTTGTCGCGTTCGTTGTAGGTGTAACTCAAATAGGCAGACAAATTATCGTTGAACGCATATTGCACCATACTGTTGGCACTCAGGCGTTGTTCGTCTCGCGCCCAGATTCCATAACGAGGCAGGTAAGGTGAGAACTCTTGCCACTGGGCAGTACATTCAGTTCTATCCGTCGCTGATGTCAAAGCGGCACAGCCAGTCTGGGCTGTGATATTGGAAAACTTTGGGTTCACTGTGGATTTTTCAGCGGACTGGTCATAATCAGCAAAACGCGCCCATTCTGTATTGCGCAGTGCATGGATAACATTGGCTTCATCGGACGCCGTGATGTTCAACAATACACCCAGATCTTCATTGAATTTATACACACCAACCAGGTTGGCTTTAGGCATATAGTCGTCAATTAATTCATTGCGTTGTGCTTCGCCAGAAACAGAAAAAAAGTTGGATTCAAACTCATTGGGTTTACGAGTGTTGACCTGAATGGTGCCGCCGATACCACCTTCAGTTAATCTGGCTTCGGAGCCTTTTATTACATCAAGTGACTTAACCAATTCCGACGCCATATCACGGAAATCAACGGTACGGCTACCGGCCATACCCATAGCACCCACACTGTTGACTTCAACACGCAGAAGGTCGGGGTCAACACCGCGCACACTGACGGAGTTTCCTTCACCTATATCACGTGACATCTGCACGCCTGGAATACGTTGCAGCGCTTCGGCAATATTTTTATCCGGGAATGCACCTATGTCTTCGGCAACCAGAGAGTCGGTCATGGTGACGGCCGCTTTTTTGCGTTCAAGTGCACTGCGTTGGCTGTAACGAATCCCTGAAACAACAACTTCTTCCACATCCTTGCTTTCTTCATTTGTTTTATCGGTGTTCTGAGCCAGGGTTGTTGGCACAACCAAACCAAGGCTGGATGTCAGTAATACAGACGCGATGTAACGAGGCAGAAGCCTGGATTTAAACGGAATATTTTCAGAAACAGGGGATGATTCAATATGATTGGGATGGCTCATTTTTTTTCCCTCGGATTTATTATTTAAGAATTGGCGTGTTAAGTATGGTTAAACAAAGGCGATATTAATCATATAATTTTCAATGTCAATCATATGCAGTCATTTAACGGTCAAATATGATCATTTCGGTAACAAATAAAAATGGCCGTTACACAGGGTAACAGCCATCAGAAAAGAGAAAACGGTTACAGGATTACAGCGTAGCTATGTATTGGTCCATGCATGTTCGAACGAAAGACCAGATATTTTCCATCGGGTGAAAATTGCAGATTGGGTTCAACCCGGTAATCGTGTTGACTCATATCTACCAGTTTGGTGCTGGTGAGTTTGCCGGGGCGAATCAGGTCTGCTGCATTGGGTGCACTGACAACGTAATCTTCAATAATTTCTGGCCTGAATAAATACAAATATTTTCCATTTTCAGCACGGGCAACCATTTCCCTGTCGCTGCCATCACCGGCAAATAATTGACCGTCGCGTGATATCTGGAAATGTACTGACCAATCATCACGTTGCAGGTGATACCAGATGCGTTTTTGGGTTTCAAGGTGATAACTGGCGAGCCAAAACACTTCACCGCGTGGTGTTTGTAAATCGTAATAAATTGTTTTGCCATCTGCCGAAAAAAATTCATGTCCTGCAATTTCCATATTCATATTGCGTTGATGTAATTTTTGTTTGTTGTTGCCATCTACATCAATCATCCAGATTCTATCCACCATATGCCATGGGCCTTCATGACAATAAAGTATTTTGTCTGGATCAGTCGGCGAGAATTGCACATGGTTGAGCCAATCAGTAGAGCGCGTTACGACTTTTCGTTCACCGGTTTTGATATTGATGGTAAAAATTTCCATCGGAATTTTTTTTGCCAATCGCTCAGACATTCGCAATTCTTTTGCTTCGGCAAAACTTAAGGGTTTGCCGTCTTTTCCTGTGGCGTTGTAGCCGCCATCAGTATTGGCGATTTTTGCGCCGGGTTGTAATTCCACAAACTCAGTTGTGTAAGCGCCAGCCATAAGCGTGTCATCAGCATTAATGGAAGTGATAAATCCTTTTGGAAAAACGCCAATGGATTT
>CAMLRJ010000386.1 GCA_946482345.1 uncultured Cellvibrio sp. | reverse complement strand
TGCTTATCTGCGTAACAAAGAAAAATTTACCGAAAAGTGTAAAACAGAACACCCTGCCGATTGTTACGGTGATTTAGGTGCAGCGACAGCGGTCAGTTTGTTAATACAGGCGGCCAATGATTTATTGAAAAGCCGAAATGAAACCCATGCTTTGGTTTATGCATCTTCCGATGGTGCAAACCGTGGAGCAGTTGTTGTAGAAAAAATAGCAGTGGAGAGACCATGACTGAAATATTGGAATCCGTTAAGCCGCCGGAAGAAGAATTCAAAGAGCCACCACCCCCAGAAAAAGAACCTGTCACCATCCGTGCCATTCTGTTGTTTGATGGCACTATGAATAACAAAACCAACATCCAAAGTAGGGAAGAGAAAGATAAGTTTTATCAAAAAACTCGCAGCAAAAAATTTTTGTTGTTTGGCGAATTGTCAGAGGATGGCGCCACCAGTTATGAAAATGGCCGCACCAATGTAGTGACATTGGATACAAATACGATGGATTTGGATGCGCAAGGTTATATGGTCACAGTTCAAGGCTACACCGAGGGAGCAGGTACAAAAAACAATGAGGGTGACTCTACGCGTGGTTATGGATTTGGTATTGGTCCAGCCGGTGTAAAAGCCAAATGTAAAAGTGGCATCAGTAAAATTATGGAAGCTATCCAAAATAAAAAAGTTAATGGTAAAGATCTGAGCCCTGAAGAACATTTTATTAAACTGCTGACAATTGATGTGTTCGGTTTTAGCCGGGGTGCAGCAACTGCCCGCTATGCGGTTCATCAATTGTTATTTGCGGAAGATTCCATTGAACAGTTATTAAAGCGTCAGGGGTTCAGTGTCGAAAAAGTGGAAGTCGGTTTTGTAGGGATTTTTGATACGGTATCTTCACACGGCCTGAATTTCAAAAATGATACCGAAGCCTTACATTTGAATGCAATTGCCGATAAAGGAAAGGTAAAAGGAGTGTTGCATTTGGCAGCAGCGGACGAACATCGGAAAAACTTTTCCTTAACCAATGTTAAGCAGAGCGGGCGGGAAGAATATTATGTCCCCGGTGCACA
Source organism: uncultured Cellvibrio sp. (assembly GCA_946482345.1). The sequence continues at coordinate 3,188 of CAMLRJ010000386.1, read as the reverse complement.
CTCGGATGTTGGCGGTAGCTATCATGACTATGATCCGACTGATAAATATTATAAAAAAGGAAATGGAGAAGAACATTTTTATTTAAACTCCGGCAGCATTGCGGAATCAAACAAGATATGCAGGATTTAATCGACGACAACTGGTACAAGCCAAGCGAGATTATTTACGAGGAATTTTATAATGAAATGGGCATTCCAGTATCTGCTCGAATACAAGCTAAGCGTGTAGGCATTCGTAATGCGTACTGCAACCTGCCATTAAAAGTAATGGCAAAGAAGGCTAAAGAATTTGGTGTCCCTATTAAACCTGAATTAGAGATAGATGCTGAAAAAATTATTAATAATTGTGGTTGTACTGATTTAAAAAAATTAGATGCGAGTTTCGCTAAATATATGGTGACTGATATTAATAACTACCCATGGCGTGACGAATTACTCTTGAAAATTCGCAACCGCCATTTACACATGTCATCCAAAGACGAATTCGGTTTGTGGCCCAGATTCAAAAACAGTGCAACCAAAGGTCGCTCCGGTCGAATGCGAGGTCGAGAATATTATGAAGGTTAAGCATTTCATCGTATTTAACATTTTAATCATCGGTTTTTTATGTTCTTCACTAGGGTGCGCAAATATGTTTAATTTTGGAAAAAATAAAACCCGTTTTGATTGGGTTGCACAAGCGTCTGCACCTAAGGGTTACATCATGCGCATAATCGACGGTACGTTTTATTATCATGATGAAGCGGGTGGTTTGTATATTCCAGAAGGGGCTTCTGTAGGTAATAAAGACCCTTGGGGTGATGCCAGTCATTCACATAACGTGGGTGAGCAATACAAGGCCTTACCCGATAGATTGGATATACGTTTTTTTTCCTTTACTGAAAATAAACTTTATCGAGGCAGTTTTGATTTGCCTTACGACAAGATACTGGCGTTATTTAAGGAGGGTGCAAAAGGCTCCCGATACGGTAAAGACCATCCCGGTTATAACTCAATCACCGCCGGTATTGCACCGGGGGGGGCGGTTGCTGTGTGGGTCAAGGGAGTTTCAGGTACGCGAGAAGTTTTTTTTGGGCAAGCGGAAGAATATGAAGATGATTTGCATGCAACTGCTGGTTATTTGTTAGTAGGAAAAGATAGAGATGATTATGTGAGTCGATATATTAACGATATGCCTACCCATGTTCAGGAGCAAATTAAAACCAATACAATCCCCTTCGGTATATGGGCTAAATACCGCGCGCGCTATCGTTTCGTTCCTGTGTTTAAAATTCCGTTGGCTCGTGATTATTACAACATGTCATTTTTTAGTGGTGAAAGTTGGCGAGGCAGTTATCCAATTACATCGTTAGAAAAAATTGAATCGAGTCCAGTTCCATTATTAATTACACATCAATATCGATTGGAGAATGGAAATCCTTCACGGGGTTTCACTACTCGTTTTGACTTTGAAGAAATTAATGAAGCATTCAAAAAATTGAGCCATGGTGATGAATTAGTTTTTATCGAAATAGATCCAAAGCCAAAAGAAGGTGTAGGCCACGTTCGACTCTATAATTCAAAAGAATCGGTGTGGTTGAAGAAATATACAATAGATTGAAAAAACGGCGAGGTTAACTCGCCGTTTTGTTATGCGCCGCACACCTATTGAGGTCGAGAATATTATGAAGGTTAAGCATTTCATCGTATTTAACATTTTAATCATCGGTTTTTTATGTTCTTCACTAGGGTGCGCAAATATGTTTAATTTTGGAAAAAATAAAACCCGTTTTGATTGGGTTGCACAAGCGTCTGCTCCTAAGGGATATATTATGCGCATAATTGATGGTACGTTTTACTATCATGTACCGTTTGCCGAATGGCGACATATCGAGAGCTTTGTATATTTATTTTGATTTCAACCCAACTCCCAAAGAGGGGGTGGGTCATGTTCGGGTTTATAATTCAAAAGAATCGGTGATGTTGAAGAGGTATAGTTGAACTTTTATTTTCTGCATAAAAAAACTGATTGCCTCTTGATATAAATATCAATCAACAATCAGTTTTTATATCGAATCAAGCAAAAGCTTGATTCGAAGTCTTACAGATTGGATATAGTTGAAACACCCCAGTTTCTGTAGGATGCAGCGCCTGGACTTTGATCAGCCTTGAGCTTCAAGCCAATCGTTTGATAGAGGTTGGATTGTGTCTTGGCACCGATATCCAGTACGCGACCACCTGTCACACCTGCACCTGCAACGATCATAGGCACATTAGTATCGCCGTGCGCGTTTGCATCACCCATATCCGATACTTGCGTGAATATGGTTGAACTGAACAAGTTAGCAGAGTTCATTTTGTCAAAAATGTTCTTAGTCAAACCTTGCATGTACACAATATCATCGACGTATTTCTGAGGTTCATTACCCTGGTTGTGGTGTGAACTGTGAGAGTCACGGCCACCCAATGCATCAAAGATATGGTTATGGGCATCAGTACCAAGAGCCAGTGATACAGAAGCAGTCAAATTACAATTCAATGCCAGAACAGCTATATCTGTCATTAACTTGGCCAGTGAATCAAAACCACTTGCCGATGTATTGGATGGCTTAGGACAGGAACTGCTTCCACCTCCACCGCTACCAGAACCAATGGCGGCTTCAATTTCCTGAATCGCTGTGTAATGGCTATCGAGCTTTTCTTTTTCGTGCTGACCCAGTTTGTTTCTCAGGCTACTGATAGCAGAGTAGTGCAGGTCAACAACAGACTTGCGTGGAGCTGTACCGGAAGTGGTTGTAGTACCACCACTAAACAGAATATCCAAAGCGGCTTGTGGACTGGTAATAGTAGGTTTGGTTGTATAACCCTCACGGCTTAGATTTGATTCTGCGGTTGTGCCGAGGTTCAAATATTTAACCGGGTAGTTAACACCAATAGTGCGACCCATATTCACGTCGAAACTGTCATATTGCCAGCTGGCGTTATCGAAACGACTGAACATACCGCCATGGCCTGCGCCAGTCATAGTGGCATTTTTCAGTAATACCAGTTTGCTGTAGTGAGTCTGTAAAGGTGCAGTCATTGCTGGCAGAGTGCTGCCTGATGGAAACCATTTGTCAGGGTGGCAACCACCGCCTGAAAACACTAGGAAAGATTTAGTCGGCGTACCGGACTGAGCTTCAGTCACACGGCTCATCATAACACCGGCG
>CAMLRJ010000385.1 GCA_946482345.1 uncultured Cellvibrio sp. | reverse complement strand
CAACCGAGTTGCCGATAGTTTGATACAGACTGCCCATTGCCATGGCGGGTGCTTCTGCAAGAACTTTGGTGTTGGCGACAGTAATCGCATCAATTATCGCGCCATTTACAACTTGTGGTTGGCTCATAGTTTTCTCCGATCATCAATTTAAAAAACTAAATTAATTATTTTGTGAAAATAATTTTGTAATACCCAGCGTACTTGCTGCTTGATAAGTTACGTTAGCTTGTTGTTGCGCATAAACGGCGTTTGCAGCAGCCATAGCAACCGAATTGCCAATGGTTTGATACAAACTACCCATAGCCATAGCAGGTGCTTCAGCAAGAACTTTAGTATTGGTGGCAGTAATCGAATCAATGATTGCCGCATTTACAGTTTGCGGCTGGCTTGATTGATTTTTACTTGATGGTTGGCTCATAAGTGACTCCGATTAAAATAATGTAAAAATAATTAATTGTTTTGTGAAAACATTTTTGTGATGCCCAGAGTACTTGCGGCTTGATAAGTCACATTGGCTTGTTGTTGTGCATAAACAGCATTCGCAGCAGCCATGGCAACAGAATTGCCAATGGTTTGATACAAACTGCCCATTGCCATGGCGGGTGCTTCAGCCAGAACTTTGGTATTGGTCGCTGTAATAGCATCAATGACTGCACCATTTACGCCTGTAGGTTGTGACATGATAATTCTCCTCTAAAAATTAATGATTAATTTGTTATGTCAATTTATTGATTGCTGGAAAACAGCTTGGTAACACCCAGTGTGCTGGCAGCCTGGAATGAAACGTTAGCTTGTTGTTGTGCATACACGGCGTTGGCAGCAGCCATAGCAACAGAATTGCCTACGGTTTGATACAGACTACCCATCGCCATTGCGGGTGCTTCAGCAAGTACTTTGGTATTGGTTGCGGTGATTGCATCAATGACTGCGCCATTTACGACTGTTGGTTGTGACATAAAATTACTCCAATTAAATTTAATGAATAACAGATCAGGATTTAAATCAGTAGTATCGAAATCTGTGTTTTAGCTTTGCCAAAATATCTGGTGATATTCTGGTTGCCCGAATCCTTATTTGCATCACTTATGCCAAGCTATGATTAATTTAATTAACACATTGTTTTTAATGAAAATTACTTTTTTATAATTTTTTTATTTTATAAATAATATGGGATGTAAATGTCCTTTTCGATTTTTGCATAGGACATTTTCATCCAACTCCTTTTTGATTAAGCAATCGAATCATGTCGAATTGGTCGTATCCTTTAATAAGGGTATTGTCATTTTTCTTATCCTTCACCAAAGCATAGCCTGATTTTAGAAAAATATTGGCAAGTGCCGGATTTAACAAGGACGCTGATATTTTTTTGGCGTCATATCGTTTTGCATATTGATTGACCCTGTTAAGCGTGCGCAGGATGCAGATCTCGTATTTTCTTTGGAAATTTTGAAACCAAAGGTTTTTAAATGCGTCAATCGGTGGTTTGGCAGGCAATAATTGAAGATATAAAAGTTCAAGCTTATGTTGATATAAAGAAAATATCGTCTGAGAAAATGTTTTCCCCTCAAATTGGAGACGTTGTTGAATCAGGTAATAGTGATCGGGGATTGCAGACTTGGGTTGCGGTTGATACCAATGTATTTCTATGTCTTGGGGTAATTGCCAAAAAATAGCAGGGAAATCCTGTTTTATTTCATCAGAGTCCACATTGGTGTCACCGATTAACGCTATACCAAAAAAACACTGCAAGAATTTTTCTGGCAATATTAATTTGGTATCACCAATGTTAGGTGTTATCGGGCGTGTTGGATGAGTTGTCATCAGAAATTGAATGATCAGGAAATACAGCTTGTTCATTTGACTTCAGCATGTTTTCCTGTGCAGCATAGAGTTGGTTAATGTTGTTCCATATCTGCTCCTGGGATGTGTAATCCTGTGGTATGGATTCCCCGGTAATTCCCATTGGAATATTCAAGGCCACGCCCTGAAAATTTTCCATTTGGCAGGATGCCATGACTTCTTCCAATATTTTTTTGGATAAATCCAAAAAAGCTTGGGAATTGGCCGCCATTGTTTCGTTTGCGTCATCGCTCATATTGCGCACCTGTTTAATATGATTGTTTTGTTGCTAAAGTATTTTTCAATTATTTAAGTTTGAAATTGTTTAAGTACTTTAGCGGCGGTTTCACCTACATTGGCCAGGTTGGTTACCGCAAAAGTTATATTTTTTTGTGCATTCTCAATAATTTTTTCGTAGACCACCAATTCGGGTTGAGCGACCCATTTTGCTGAGGCAACACCTATAACAGTGGTTTCTATAGTGCTGATGTTGCGTAATGTGTCTACAGCATCTTGCACTGCTTGTGCCATGGACTGCGCAATGCTGGCTTGTATAATGTCGGCGGCACTTTGGCCGCCACTCTGATCACTCATGATCATCTAGTCTCTGATAAGTTATGGCACGGTCATGTTCTGTTTTACGTGAGCATCCAAATATTGAACCAGTAATTCGAGTCGTTCGTCCGATGTTTTCGCTTCGATAAAAATAATGTCACTGAGTTTTTGAATATAGTCCTGATTTTGTAAGAGTATTGACAGCATATCCATGGGTGTTGAGTTTTCAGGAATAGGAATGTTGCTGATGACCCCCTTGGAAAAATTTTGCAGTATTTGTTCTATAATGTTTTCACTATCGTTTTTATACCCTGATGCTGATTTTTTCAATGTTACCGACTGGTTAATATAGCCCTCAAAATTTTGTATATCTTTTTTTTGCTCTATTTGAGTTTTTTTGATCAAGTCTGATAATTCCAGTTTGTTCATATAGATCCGGCTAATCAAATTTTTAATTTGTTTAATATCATGTTTTGTATATCAATCATTTCCTGATGGTGTCTGTCAGGTTGTCTATTTTTTTCTATTTGAAAGTTTCTGTAATAAACGTCATAAAATAGTTTATTCACATCCGTGTATTGGTTTATATATTCCTTAATTGTTTGGCGTTCTTTTTCTATCAGTTCCGATTTTGAGACAGTTTCCGATTGAAAGGATATGGGTTCATAAAGACACTCATAGTGACCATCTTTACCGGCGGTTGCGATGAACTCGTAGTGAATGTCTTTTTTCATGGTTCTTCCGGCATATTTTTTTTATATTGGTATTGCTTTTTATTTAAATAGTCTTCTGTTAACTGCATACGCTGTGTAATGGAGTCTATAGGGCTAATCAATTTTCCTTTTATCAGTAAGTTATTAAATTCCGGCAATAAATTCTGAAGCTCGGGTTTTACATCAACACTTGCATTCAATTCGGACTGGTATTGCGAGCTTAGCAGTGTGTTAATAAGATCCTGTTGTTGTTCCAACAGATTGTCGATGAGTCTGGATAGTCTTTCATTTTGTTGGTGATTAAGTGCTTCCAGTGTGTCGTCAATATTGGATTGACAAGGCTTCGCATCTAACATGTCAACTCCTTGAACGTAAGATTTTGATATTCGTTATCTTTGCGAGCATATTGTTGGAAACGACGTTCCACTACTTTTCGATGTACACCCAAAATTTCTGCCGCTTTGGTTTTATTTCCCTGGGATTCAATCAGCGCTTCTGCAATAAGTGCATCAATCATGGCTCTTATTTTATCGCCTTTTGCGAGCGCAATAACGGATCGCGCAATTTTTTCCAATGGACGATTATCAAACTGACACTCTTGTAGTTTTTCAATACATTTTGCAGTGATGAAGGATTTTTCAGAAAGTATACAAATGCGATCAACCGTATTTTTAAGCTGACGAATATTGCCCGGCCAGTTGGCCTGTTGCAGATAATGCAATGCACATTCGCTGAATTTAATATCCCCCATTTTTTGTGCAAAATAATTCACTAACAAGGGAATGTCATCTCGCCTGTCTTCCAATGATGGAATATTTAATTCAAATGTATTGATGCGATAAAAAAGGTCTGCGCGGAATCTTTTTTCGTTGATTAATCGAGTCAAATCTTCATGAGTTGCCGTGATGATTCTGCCCGAAAACTTCAACTCTTGTTGCGAGCCTATACGATGGTAGCTTCCTGTTTCCAAAACCCGTAACAGTTTGGATTGTTGAAGTAATGGCAGTTCAGCTATTTCATCTAAAAATAAGGTGCCGTGATTGGCTTTTGTAAAAAAACCGTCATGGTTTTAGTCTGCACCTGTAAACTCTACGCTTTCATGTCCTAAGATAAATTATTCAAATAAGGAATCACTTATGGCAC
>CAMLRJ010000384.1 GCA_946482345.1 uncultured Cellvibrio sp. | reverse complement strand
AAAGCATCAAGGAAGTGGACGAGGACATGGGCAACCAGATTCAGGATTTAATGTTTGTATTTGATAACCTGAAAGATGTAGATGATCGTGGCATTCAAACTTTATTGCGTGAAGTGTCTTCTGAAGTCTTGGTCGTGGCATTGAAAGGCGCTGACGAAGAACTGAAAGATAAAATATTTAAAAATATGTCCAAACGTGCAGCCGAATTGCTGCGTGACGATCTGGAAACCAAACCACCAATGCGTTTGGCTGATGTAGAAGCGGCGCAAAAAGAAATTCTGATTACCGCACGCCGCATGGCAGATGCGGGTGAGATTATGTTGGGTAGTTCGAGTGAGCAGATGATTTAAGAGCATTGACTTAACTTCAATTCCCTTGAAAAGGGAATTGGCTCCTCACTTTGAAAAAGGGAGGCGGGGGAGGGATTTAAGATAGTTAATATTACGAAGATTTTAAATCCCCCCTAACCCCCCTTTTTCAAAGTGGGGAACCCCCCGAGAGGGGAAATCAGGGTGAGGGAAATTTGAGAAAAAAACCATGACCGATAAAAATCAAAATCGAATTGCCGGTGAAACCATAGAGGCTATGCAGCCCTGGATTTTGCCGCCGGTAAATGATAACGGCCGTGTGTTATCAACAGCAGAAAAGGAAGCGAAAGAACGTAAGTTGGCGTTGTTACGTAAAAGTAAAGAATCTGTACAAACTATCGAAATGCCCGAGCCAAGTTCACCCTTGGCAGGTATGACGGCGCAAGAGTTGGAAAAAATTTTTACAGATGCAGAACAGGATGGTTTTGCCAAAGGCCATGCCGAAGGTTTTGAAAAAGGTCGTGCTGAAGGTTATGAAGCAGGACGCCAACAAGGATTGAAAGAAATGCGCGATCAACTGACTGCCGAGCAATTACGTTTTAAATCTCTGGCCAATTCATTACTGCACCCTCTGGGTGAGCAGGACAATGACATAGAACAGATGTTGTTGGAGATGATTTGTACATTGACACAAAATGTTATTCAGCGCGAAATGCAAACAGATTCGTCCTGTATTTTGGATATAGTGAAAACCGCGATTGACGCTTTGCCGATTGGTAGTAAAAATATTCGTATTATTTTGCATCCAAATGATTTACCCACCGTTGATGCCTATGCCACTGAACAACAACTGGATTGGAAATTTCTCACCGATCCGCAATTAATTCCCGGTGGTTGTCGTATTGAAACTCTGGAAAGTCGGATTGATTTTTCTGTTTCACAGCGTTTGCAATCTGTGTTGGAACAATTTCTGAAAGGTCAATTATCCCGCGTTGACCCTGCAGATGATCATCATGCTTGAACGTCAATCGATCATTTCCCGTTTGCAACAATATCAACCGCATCGTCAGGCGCTGGTGCAACCTGTCGCTGAAGGCAGGATTACCCGTGCTGTGGGTTTAACTCTCGAAGCCGTGGGATTGAATATTTCATTGGGTCACCAGTGCGAAGTGATCAATAGCGATCAACAAAAAATTTCAGCAGAAGTGGTTGGTTTTTCTGGCGATAAAATATTTTTAATGCCGGTTACGCGCATCGAAGGTTTGCAACCCGGTGCGCGAGTGGTGCCGGTTTCCACCGAACAACATTTGCGTATTGGCCCGCAACTTCTCGGGCGAGTGATTAATGGAATTGGTCTGCCATTGGACAACAAAGGCCCTTTACTGGGTGATGAATTTCTGGATTTACATCCGCGTGAAATTAATCCGTTGCAACGTCATCCCATCAGTGAACCACTTGATGTGGGTGTGCGGGCAATTAACGCATTAATCACCGTGGGGCGCGGCCAACGCTTGGGATTATTTGCCGGTAGTGGTGTGGGCAAAAGTGTGTTGATGGGCATGATGACGCGTTTTACCAAAGCCGACATAGTCGTTGTTGGATTAATTGGTGAACGTGGTCGTGAAGTAAAAGAATTTATCGATCATATTTTGGGTGAAGAAGGTTTGCGTCGTGCAGTGGTAGTTGCATCACCGGCAGATGACGCGCCCTTAATGCGTTTGCGTGCATCGCAGTTGGCCAGTCGTATCGCCGAATATTATCGCGATCAGGGAAAAAACGTATTGTTGTTGATGGATTCCCTCACGCGCTTTGCACAGGCACAACGTGAAATTGCCCTGGCGATTGGTGAACCACCGGCGACAAAAGGTTATCCACCTTCAGTCTTTGCAAAAATTCCACAATTGGTTGAACGTGCAGGTAATGCCGATGCAGGGCAGGGTTCGATCACTGCGTTTTATACTGTGTTAACAGAGGGCGATGATTTGCAAGATCCAATCGCCGATGCTGCACGTGCAATTCTCGATGGGCATGTGGTGCTTTCACGCAGTTTGGCAGAAGAAGGCATTTATCCGGCGATTGATGTTGAATCTTCTATCAGCCGCGCCATGCAAAATATTGTGACAGAGGATCACTTGAAAATGATGCAGCGCTTTAAACAATTGTTGTCGCGTTATCAACAAAATCGCGACTTGATTGCAATTGGCGCATATCAACCTGGAACTGATCCTGAAACCGATTTTGCAATTGATCGCTTTCCGCATTTGCGTGCATTTATTCAGCAGGGAATTCGGGAAGCGGTGTATCTGCCCGAAGCAACACTGCATTTGAATAACCTGCTTAAACCTCCGGCAAATCCCAAAGGTGCAGGGCCTTTGGCAAGCCAACACAAGCGTCAGCTCACTTAACCGGATTCCGGGTAATTTATGGCCAAAACCCGTTCGCAACGCATGCATATAGTCTTGACTTTGGCGCAAAAAGCCGAAGATGAGGCTGCACAAAAAGTGAAAGAGCAGGCAGAGTTATTGCGGCAGGAAATACAACAATTGGATGAACTTAAATCCTATTCCGGACAATATCTTCAATCCTATGCGAATTTACGCGACGGTGTGTCCGCACAGGAAATGATAAATTACAGTGGATTTATTAGCCGTTTGGCAGATGCAATAAAAGAACAGGAAAATAAAAAGGAGCGTATCCAACAAGGATTGGATAAACTGAAACAGGTTTGGGCAGAAACACATCAGAAACGAAAAGCCTTGAATGATTTGATTGATCGATTAAAAAAAGAGGAATCAACAGCCCTCGAAAAGCTGTTACAAAAAGAAATGGACGAATTGGCAAATCGGCCAAATAGTCTATGCTGAGAATGAAACCTAACGGGACGTGTTTACGAGGTCGCCATGGCAATAACATCATCCATCTCTCCTGATGGAAAACAAGTGACAATTTTTATACAGGGAAGATTTGATTTTAGTTCCCATCAGGATTTTCGGAACGCTTACGAACGCTTAAGTCCTATACCATCGCAGTACAGGGTTGATTTACAGGGGACATCCTATCTCGATAGTTCGGCTCTTGGTATGTTGCTGTTGCTGCGTGATCATGCTGGTGGTGATCAATCCAACATCCAGATTGTGAATTGTTCACAGGATGTTAAAAAAATTCTCGCAATTTCCAATTTTGAACAATTATTTGAAATTTGTTAGTTGCTTTGGTCATGACAGTAATTGCTGTGGAACCAGCTTATGAATGATCAGCGGACAATAAAAATTCTTGTAGCAGACGACACGGATACCGATAGATTAATTCTTGAAGCTATAGTCAAAAAAGAAGGACACAGTGTTATCTCTGCTTGTAATGGTCAGCAGGCTGTTGATTTGTTTATTGCTGAATCTCCCGAGCTGATTTTACTCGATGCACTGATGCCGGTTATGGATGGCTTTGAGGCCGCGAGGTTAATCAAACAACATGCAGCAGATAAATTTGTTCCCATATTATTTTTAACGTCACTTACCGATAATGAATCATTGGTGAAGTGCCTTGAAGCGGGCGGTGATGATTTTCTTTCAAAGCCTTATAGCCGTGCAGTGTTGCAAGCGAAAATCAAATCATTCAATCGCATGCGGGAAATGAATGCCACTGTGTTGGTTCAGCGTGACGAAATCGCAAAAAATAATGCGCGTTTATTGCAAGAACAAATGGTGGCTAAACATGTGTTTGATAATGTTGCACACAGCGGTTGCCTGAATTCCAAAAATATCCGTTATTTCCTTTCTTCTCTGGCGGTATTTAACGGCGATCTGTTGTTGGCTGCTATGCGGCCTAACGGCAATATGATGGTGTTGCTCGGGGACTTCACCGGGCACGGCTTGCCTGCTGCAATAGGGGCTATGCCAGTGGCTTCAACTTTTTATGGAATGATCCCCAAAGGATTTTCCATGACGGATGTAT